>NZ_JACFRL010000006.1:0-140258 GCF_016100925.1 Lactobacillus sp. W8093
AAACGACATTATTGTTATTGCTGATGAGGCCCATAGGAGTCAATATGGTTTAAAGCCCAAGTTTACTAGTAATGGTTTGAGATATGGCTTTGCTGAGTATCTAAGAGATGCATTGCCTAATGCTTCGTTTATAGGCTTTACTGGCACCCCTTTGTCTACAGCAGATAAGTCAACAGTGGCTGTTTTTGGGAATTACATCGATGTATATGACATTACGCAAGCTGTTAATGATCATGCAACCGTAAAAATTTATTATGAAAGTCATGTATTTCCCCTTAAGTTAAAAAGTGATGCGGATGAAAAATATCAAAGGCTTATACAACAAGTTGACTTAGATGATGACCCTACTAATGAAGATAATGCCAGACGAAATCGTGAATTTTCGCGTTTAGAAGCTTTGGCAGGAGCACAACCACGTTTAAAAAGTATTGCAAAACATTTTGTGAATCATTTTGAAACTCGTCAAAAAGAAACGTTTGGCAAATCAATGATTGTTGAAATGTCACGTCGTAACGCGGTTAGATTGTATGACGAAATAATAAAATTGCGTCCAGATTGGGAGAGTAAGGACTTAAAAAAAGGCAAAATTAAAGTTGTAATGACGTCTTCTGCTGCGGATGGTCCAGAGATGTCCAAGTTTCAAACAAATAAATCCGAAAGACGAATCTTGCAGCAACGAATGAAAGACGATAACGATGAATTACAAATAGTGATAGTCGTTGACATGTGGCTGACTGGTTTTGATGTACCTTCATTGAATACTATGTACATTGATAAGCCGATGAAAGGTCATAATTTAATTCAAGCAATCGCACGGGTTAATCGCGTATTCAAAGATAAAGATAGTGGCTTAATAGTTGATTATATTGGTATTGCAGAAAATCTAAAGGACGCTTTAAAAGTTTATTCTACAGATGATCAAGGGCAAGTTGCTATTAATATGGATAAAGCGCTTGCCGTATTGAAAGAAAAATATGACATTATTACCAATGATTATCTTTATGGAATTGACTATTCTGATTTTAATTCTCCTGATGGTGCAGTTAGACTGAAAGTTACGCAAAAAGTCGCAAATGAAATTTTGCATGAGGATGAACAACGTCAGAAAAAGTTCTTAGACGTGGTTACCGAGTTAGAAAAAGCCTATGCTTTAACTGCAACGCAGCCTCAAGCACAAGCTTATGGTAAAGAAATTGCTTTTTTTAAAACTGTTAAAGTTTTTATTATGAAATTAAAAGCGCCTGATAATTCAACGAACTTTGGTAACCATAAAGATATTAAATATCAAATGCAACAGTTGCTTGATCAATCAATTATTTCTGAACCAGATATCGATATTTACAATGAATTGGGTATCAAAAGACAAAGTGTTGATCTTATTTCTGATGAATTTTTGCAAAAAGTCAAAAGCATGCCTGAAAAAGACATTGCAATCACTTTATTAGAAAAGTTACTTAAAGGTAAAGTAAAAGCGATGATGAAAACTAATAAGGTAATGTCAGCAAGATTTCAGGAAATGCTTCAAAAAGCCATTGATGAATACAATAAGCGTGGAATTACTAGTGAATTGGTGATACGAAAGCTTATTGAAATGGCGAAGAAAATTAATGCTGAACAAGAAAGAGGAAAAGATCTTGGACTTAGCCAAGAAGAAATTGCATTTTATGATGCTTTAGCTGATCATAAGAAGGCAGTTGAAGTTTTAGGAGAAGAAAAATTACATTTAATTGCTCAAGAACTTGTTAAACTAGTTAAAAAAGAGGCTGGTGTTGATTGGGAAAAACGTAGAAATATCCAAGCAAAAATGAGAGTTGCAGTCAAACATTTATTAAGAAAATACGGTTACCCACCGGATATAGCTCCAGCAGCAGTTGATACCGTTGTTGAGCAGGCAGAGTTGATGGCAGCAGATGATTAATACAGCTCTTATGGAACCAAGATAGCAATTAATTTTATCTGCTATGTTTTCTTGAATCAAAAAATTTTGCTAAAATTAATTATAGTGTAAGAGACAATAATAATTAAAAACAGGTGAGTATTTAAATGGCTAATCGACAAATTAATCTTCAGAATATAACTATGAAAGAAATTCTGATTGCAATGCGTCGTTTGGGTGGTCAAGTTACAAGACGGGAAATTAGTTCAGATATTCGTGACAATTCCACTGCAATCTCAGAACAAGAAGTAGATAAAATTAAAGTGTCTAAGAAAACGGGTAATAAATATAAACCTTTTGACTATACGCTGAATTATGCGGTTATCTATTTGGTGAGAACAGGCTATTTAGCTGAAGACGGTCATCAAGTAGAGCTAACTGAAAAAGGGCGTAAAGTTGATCTTGATACTTTTGATCCGGAAAAGGATGTACGGCCATTCTTAGAAGATAATGATTCTCAGGAATTAAAGAAAAAGAACTTGGCTGAAATTGATTCTGCTAAGGAAACTACGGATGAAGATACAGAAGAAGATCAGTGGAGACAAGATTTGCTAGATGCCCTGATGAAAATGAGTCCGAAAAAGTTTGAACTTTTTTGCCGCGGTTTACTTACCAAAATGGGGATTGACGTTGATAAGACGATTGGTGTTAACTATGTTGCTGACGGTGGTCTTGATGGTTTTGGCTATGTTCGTTCAAACGATTACCGTACTACCAGAGTGGCTCTGCAAGCAAAACGCTGGCAATCTAATGTGCCCGCTCCTGAAATAGATAAGTTTCGCGGAGCAATGGATAAATACAACGCGGAATTTGGTATTTTTATTACTAATTCTGATTTTACTCGCGGCGCAATTAAGACAGCACGTCAGGGAACCAGAATTATCACTTTGATTGATGGTGAGGAAATCTGTGACCTGGTGGCAAAATATAATTATTACGTGGAGCCTGTGACTACGTATCGATTGAAATCATTTTATACAGAAAAAGATTAAACTATTTAACACGAATTTAGTAAAACTGAATGAACAAAAACGAAACATTACATTACCTTGATCAACACGGAATTAAATATGAAATAGTAGAGCACCAGGCTGTTTATAATATGGCAGAAATGGAAAAAATTGCTCTGCCGCATCCTGAAGCAGATGCTAAAAACCTGTTTGTGAGGGATGACAAGAAACGTAACTACTACCTTTTAACTATTAAGGGCGATAAAAGAGTCAACTTACAGCAATTTCGTGAGGAAAATGGCACACGCAGGCTTAGTTTTGCCTCACCGCAAGATTTAAAAGAAAAATTGGGCTTGGAACCGGGCTCAGTCACACCTTTAGGACTGTTAAATGATTCTGAGCATCAAATATCCTTTTACCTTGAATCATATTTTAGGCAACAATCGAGAATTGCCGTTCATCCCAACGACAATACAGCTAATATTTGGTTAAAGCCGCAAGCTCTAATTCATTTCATAAAGGATTTGGGCAATCCAGTCAAAGTAGTGAAAATGTCGTCCAAACAATAACTCCTGATATTAAGACACAAGATTATCAACTTGTGCCTTTTTAGTTTTAAAACATACAGTATTTATGTTTGTATACAATTATTAAATAAGTAATATTAAATTGTTACGAAATGGTAAACTTTTATATTTATGATTTTAATTAGTTAAAAAAAAACTACTTTCATTGTAGAATTTACAATCGTTACTGCTAATATCTGGTCAGAACTAGTAATTTACTTAGGCAGGTACCAAGAATCTACAGCCTATTGTTAGGCAAGAGCAGTAACGCTGCTAGTATTAAGTTTGTAGTTTGAAAATTAAGCGTGACAGTAATTTCCGTAACTTATATAACTCTACTTTCTCATAAATAAAACATCTTTCTTGTGTATAATCCAATTCTTAAAAACCATTTTAGTTAAAGTTACTCAGGAACAAATTTAGTCATTTGAAAATAAATCCTCTATCAGTTTAAATAAAATATCTAATATCTCATCAACGTTTAAATATCAGAGATAGGATGGTAAAAAGCTAGTTGTCTTGATTTTTCGGCAAAAGGTCAATTAGTAGCCAAATTATTATTTTGTAAAAGAAAAGCGCATGTGAGTCAGGGATAGATTAATTATTAGCATTTTTTATTAAGCTGTCAGTTCAACAGGTAAGAGAAACTAATTTTACAGTCATCAATGGAGGTGCGACGTTTAGTTCAGTTTCGCCATTATCAGTTGACAGAAAAATATTACCTAGCATCAAAGTGACTAAATTAAATTGGAAAAGATTGTTGCATTAATTTCAACTGCTATGAACTTGGTCATTCAGCATTTAAAAGATTAAAACTATAAACTAGTTGGCAAGCGCAAAAGTTTGTGGTTTTAATCAAGTAGTTTATGCTATACCCCTAAATTTAAACTGCCTTTTTGTTTTTTACTTCGTAGAGTTGACATGATTAAGAAATAATGATAAATTAAAAGTCAATTAAATATTAAGCATCTTGCAAAGCAGAGTAACTATCTTATTGCTAATAAAGAGAGCTATCATTTTGGTGAAAGTTAGCTAGTGGTGGTTAGTGAACATGGGCTTCTAATTGATGTCTACTGGTGATAATCAGCCTGTAGCGGAGTTGCGTCCGTTAATTTTGCAAGCTATTGTTTGATAGTTAATGAGGTTTATTACGTGAGTAATAAATGAATAAAAGGTGGTAACGCGAGCACTCGTCCTTAAGAAGAAAAGGATGAGTGCTTTTTTAATACAAAAATTGGAGGTTTGTTGATGACTAAAACTGCATATACTAATGTTAATTTATTTAATGGGGTTGATAATAAAATTCAACCCAATACGACTTTAGTAGTTGATGATGATAGCGGTAAAATTACCGCAATAACGAAGAACTCTGCACCGCAAGCAGACAAGACAGTTGATTTAAATAATAAATACGTGATTCCCGGTTTAATCAATTGCCACACGCATATCATTATGGATCCGTTAACTCCAGATGGCGGCAGTGAAACTGATGTAGTTTCTTCAACTGTTCGTGCAGTAAGTAATTTGCATGATTTGCTTAGGTCCGGAGTAACTTATATCCGTGAGTGTGGTAGTACCTATAATATTGACATCGCCCTTAATAACTTAATTAAGCAAAATAAATTGACCAAGGTCCCGGAAATTGTCCCTTCTGGTCACCCATTTTCTATGACTGGTGGTCACGGTGATATGCCTAATTTTGGTGTTTTGGTAGATTCACCTGATGAAATGCGTAAAGCTGTCCGCCAAGGAATTAAAGCAGGTGCCAAAGCAATTAAGGTCATGGCTACAGGCGGCGTAATGACAGAAAATGACTTTATGGATGACCCCCAATTAAGTGAAGCTGAAATGCACGTTGCCGTGGAAGAAGCTCATCACAAAGGTTTAACTGTGGCCGCACATGCAGAAGGCAACCCAGGAATTCTGAATGCAATTAAAGCCGGCGTTGATAGTATTGAGCACGGCTTTTACGTTAATGATGAAGAAATTAAGTTGATGCTGGAAAAGGAAACATACTTGACCCCAACGATTGTTGGTGCTTGGGCATTCATCGAATATGCACCGGGTAAAATTCCTGACTGGGAAATGAACAAGATTGCGGTTGCTTGGAAAGACTTGCGCGGTAATATTACTAAGGCCAAAAATGCTGGTGTTAAAATTACTCTTGGTACTGATGCTGGAACTCCGTTTAACGACTTCACGATGACACCTGAAGAACTGCCTTTACTGGTTGAACAAGGCTTTACTAACTTTGAGGCTTTGGAAACCAGCTATAATTCGGCCAAACTCCTCAAAATCGCTGATGAATATGGTTCATTAGAGGAGGGTAAATACGCAGACTTTTTGGTACTTGATGAAAATCCGCTAGAAAAAATTAGCGCGGTTGTGCAAAAGGATAAGGCAGTTTATAAGAAAGGTAAGAGAGCTTACTAATTATAAGCAAATGATTTTGCAATTTCGAACAAATGTTCTATAATAAAAGAAGCTACTGAAAAAGTAGCTTTTTTATTATGGGGAGGAGAAAAAATGAATCAAAAATTTTTAGACGTCATGAGTGATGAAGGCCCAGTCACAATTGTTACTATTAACGCCAATCCTGCCAGCGTAGTAAACACTTGGATGTCCTATGTTAAAATCGACGAAAAGAATAATTTGCTTTATATTCCTGCTGCGGGGATGCACAGCATTGAGAACGATTTTGCCAAAGATAATCATGTCCTGTTAACTATGGGTTCTAAAAAAGTTGAGGGCACAGCTGGACCTGGAGCCGGTTTTCATGTTAGGGGAACTGGTCAGTTTTTGGCAGAAGGGACAGAATTTGACGAAATGAAAAAGCGCTTTCCGTGGATGCGTGAAGTTTTGCAAGTCAAAATTGATCAGATTGAACAAAAGATATAAGACAAGTCACTTAGTTAAAACAAAAATAGATTCCCAATTTAGTTTTTAAGCAAAAATTATTAATCGCTCTTTTTTAAATTTATCTTTAATTTTATCTTAATTTTAGATACAATAATAGATATAAATTTTTTATCCAAAAAAGGAGGATTAATAATGAAAGCTTTACTTTACAATATGACCCCGGAGCAAAAGGTCTATGTAGATAAGTGGAACGAAAATCATCCAGAAGATGATTTGGTCACAACTGATGACAAGCTCGATGCTAAGACTGTGGAGATGGCAAAAGGTTATGATGTTGTTAGTGTTTTGCAGGTCTTTGATATAGATGAGGAAGAGGTCTATCGTAAATTAAGCTCTTATGGTATCAAACAGATTGCCTTAAGGTCTGTTGGCTACAATATCGTCAATTTTGACTTTATTCACAAGTATCACATGATCGTTACTAATACCCCTGCATATTCTCCCCGTGCAGTTGCGGAAAATACTCTCACTTCTGCAATGTACTTGTTAAGAAAATGGGGTCCAATTTTAAATAATGAAAAAGAACACCTGAATTTTGTCCGTGAAGAAAATTTGATGAGCGATGAAATTTATAACCAAACAGTTGGTATTATTGGTGTTGGTCGTATTGGTTCTTGTGTAGCTGAAATGTTTCATGCTTTAGGAGCAAAAGTTATTGGCTATGACTTGGTTGAGAATCCTGCTAATGAGGCGTTTTTGGAATATACTGATTTCGACACAGTAATTAAAAATTCTGATATTTTAACTCTGCATACACCGCTTGAACCTTCAATGGAGGACATGATCAGTGCTAAGCAATTTAAAGAAATGAAGAATACTGCATATTTGATTAATGCAGCTAGAGGACCCTTAGTTAATAATCATGATTTGATTGCAGCGCTGAAGAACAAAGAAATTGCCGGTGCTTCTCTTGATGTAATGACTGGTGAAGAAGCAATTGTCATGAAAAAGTTCAATGATATTTCGGAACTACCTGTTGATTATCAAGAATTAGCCCAAATGCCTAACGTAGTATTCACGCCGCATTCGGCATACTACACCAAGACATCTGTTAAAAACATGATTGAGCAAAGTATGACGGACGTCAAAAGAGTTTTAAATGGTCAAAAACCAATATATTTAGTAGAGGAATAGTTTTAACACAAAAGGTGCCTGACTTTTTTTAGTCAGTCGCCTTTTTTAATATGACAAATTGTAGTTACCAATTATAATTAAAATGTTGGTATAATGGACAAGTGTAGAAAAAACAAACGGAGAAAAAGTTGAAAAGGTTTCATCACAAATTCACATTACCAGCAATTTTAATACTACTGGCAGCTGCAATAGGTCTCCTTTTTGCTGGCATCAGCAACATGCGTAATCAAACAACTTTACCACCCAATGGGACTGCCAGTGCTATTGGCGTTGAGCTAAATCAGAGCTTTGGCTTTATTGATTTGCATGAACTGCAAGCAAACGGTGTTTCCTTTGTCTATTTGCGCGGGACTCAAGGAAGATCATATTTTGATGATGATTACTTAACTTACCGCGATCAAATTTTAGGAACTAAAATGGCTTTTGGCACCATTGTTGCCTACAGTAACGAATCAACCCCGTTGCAACATTATCAATTTTTTATGAAAAAGGTGGGCACAAATACAGGTAGCCTCCCAATCTGGATTGAACCTGCAATAGATGACTATGATTTGAACTACATTAAACAAATGGCCCAATTTGCTAGGATGTTGCAACAACAAAATAAGCGGGTAATGGTGGATGTTGATATTAAATATAAAAAGTACTTTGGCCAGGATGTTCAATTTATTACAGGTGGCAGGAAGGCGCCCAACAAATTACAGTACTCTTTTTGGCGTTATACCAATAATGGGCGTGTAAAATCAGTGAGGAATTTTGAAAATGGGGTCACTATGCTTACTTATAACGGTACAGTGACGCAATATAAGGAAAAATACGGACAACTAACACAATAATGAAAAAAGAAATCCAAACAGTTTTAACAAATTTAAAAATGACTGAACCAACTTTAATTCAGGAGAAAACGCGTACCCCAATCTTAAATGGCGCAAGCTGTATTGCGCTGGCTAAAACCGGAACGGGAAAGACGCTGGCTTATGCTCTACCGTCGCTTGAAAAAGTTGCGCAGGGTAAACCAAATAGTTTAGTCATTATTGCGCCTACCACTGAATTAGCTGTGCAAATTCGTCACGCCATTAATCCCTTTATCCATGCCTTGAAGTTGACGGGAATCACACTTGTGGGTGCTGGCAATCGTCAACGTCAAGAAGATAATTTAAAAAAGAAGCACCCAGAAGTTGTGGTTGCAACTCCCGGCAGGTTTTTTGATTTCTTTTCGGCTGGTCGAATTAAGGTAGACCAGATCAGGACTTTGGTAATTGATGAAGCGGATGATGTTTTAGAGTTTAATAAAATGGAACTACTAAGTTCTTTAGGACAAAACATGACGCCCGATTCCCAAATTTTGCTTTTTGGTGCCACTGAGTCTGAAATAACCCAACAAGCACCAGAAATTTTTGCTCGGCAGTTTGAAAAAATTGATGTCAGACCGGATCAGAAAACAACTGTTAAAAATTATTTCTTACAAATAGATAATGCGCATAAAATTGACTTTATTCAGCGCTTACTTAGACTTGATGGTTTCAAAGGAATTTTATTTTTTGATTCCAATCAAACTATGATGCGGTTTGCCGGTATTTTGGCTCACACAAAAACCAAATTCGGCATACTGGCTAATGATTTTGGCAAGCAAAAAAGAGCAGCAGCTCTCAATGACTTTAAAGTTGGAAAAATCAAACTGCTTTTAGCAACAGATTTAGCTGCTCGGGGTTTGGATATTGCGGGTGTCACTTACGTGGTAAACTATGATATTCCTAGTGAAGAAAACACCTATTTGCATCGTGCTGGTCGGACTGGCAGAATGGGGGCCACGGGTTATGTTGTGACTCTAGGTGACGACCATGATTTGCGCGATTTAAGAAAATTGTTGGGTACCAAAATAAAAATTGAGCGCGTGTATTTTGCCGGTTTTCGGCTAACAGAAAAATTACCGCAGAAAAAAGCTCAAAAGAATGATTCGGCGAATAAAAAAGCAGCTTTAACAACTAAAAAGAAAAAGCATAAAAAACACAAAAACAAGAATAAGGGTTATCATCCCCATTATTTAAAGAAAAAGGAGCAAAAATGAGTCGATTAGTTACTTGGCTGGAAGACTATATTTTGCCTTTAGCAAATAAATTAGGACAAACCCACTGGTTAGTGGCTTTACGGGATGCGTTTATTTCTGTAATGCCAATAACTATCGCCGGTTCAGTTGCGGTACTCTTAAGAAGTCTGATTGCAGCTGCCAAAAGCGAACTGGGCTGGCATACCTTTGCCTGGGCCATGCAGCCACTGGTTTTGGTTTGTAACGTAGTTTGGCGGGGAACTTTTGCTTTATTTGCACTTTTCTTAGCCATGTCTTTGGGATACCATTTAGCCAAAAGTATGGAGGTAGATCCGATAGCGGGGGCAATTGTTTCATTGTCATCTTTGGCGATGAGCATTGCTAATTTTACTAAAATAAAAGTTAACGGCAAACTTGTCCCGATACATAAAGTATTTAATATTTCGCAGTTTTCAACTACAGGAATTTTTACGGCAATTGTGTTCGGCACGATTGGTGTTGCTATTTTTGCAATTTGCTTTAGGGCCCGCATTAGACTGCGTCTTTCCGCTAATTTGCCCTATGCCGAACAAATGGCTTTTGATTCACTTGTTCCCGCGATTATTGCAATCTTTTTTGTTGGTATGATCAATTTCGTGTTTCAAACCATCACTGGTACCTTTTTTGGAAATTGGCTGCTTAATTCAATCCAAAAACCGTTGGTAAAACTAGGACAGGGCTTTGGCATGGTAATGCTGGTGACACTACTGGTACAAATATTCAGCTTCTTTGGCTTTAATGGTCTGAGCGTGTGGGCACCATTACTGGATTCAATTTGGCTAACCGCCCAGAATGTCAATGTAACCGCTGCTCGCGAAGGCACGGTAATGCCATTTATTTGGGTTCGCGGCTCTTTTGATGCTTTCGCTTGGTTCGGCGGAGCGGGTGGCACATTAATGCTGATTGTTGCTATCCTGCTTTTTTCAAAAAGAAGCGATTATCGGACAATTGCTAAAGTTGCTTTGGCACCAGGAATTTTTAACATTAATGAACCAATCGTGTTTGGTCTGCCCGTAGTATTAAATCCCGTTTACTTCATACCTTTTGTACTTGCTCCAATGGTCAATGTCGCATTTTCTTATGGCGTAAGTATGATGAATTTGGTTAATCCGGTGCAAGTAGCAGTGCCGGCAATTGTGCCACCAATTATTGGTCCTTTTTTGGCATGTAATTACGATTGGCGCGCAATTGTATTGGCGGTAATCAATATGCTAATAGCTTTAGCGATATGGACTCCCTTTGTTTTCGCTGCAGATAAAATTGCTGAGTCGAATAATCCGCAACCATATTTTACCCGTCAATATTAATTACTAAAAAAGTTGGCTTTTACCAGCTAAATTTGGTAAAGTTAATCTGTTGCGACCCTGTAGTTTATCTGGATAGAACAATGGTCTCCTAAACCGTAGAGGTGAGTTCGAATCTCACCGGGGTCATATAATATACGTTCTAAATTGTTAATGCCACAGTATTCAGTGTGATATTAACAATTTTTTTGATTAATCTAACTTTAATTGTTTTTCCTTGCAGCCTTTTAAGTGCCTGGTTAGCACCAAATACTAATGATCGTGATTTAAATGATTTATATGATCCGGTGATAACCAAACATGGTAAAAAGCGTCATTTTAATGAAATAGAAGAAGCTAATTCATAAAGTTAAACTTTAATTGATGGTAATCAAAAAGTCCGATTATCAAATTAATAATCAGACTTTTATAAGAAAATTTTGTAAAAAATAAAATATGAATAAAATTTGTGTTTTAAAATTAGAAAGATAAAAAATAATTATAATGCCAGTTTTTAGTAAAGATACCTACAAAATAGTTTAATACAGGATGTATTAATACATTCTATCCTTTAGTTTTGGGACTATCGTGACCGTATGAATTTTTTAAATTAATACGGCCATTTCTTTTTTGACTGATTAATTCTGTCTTTTCTTTTTTAGCTAAACCTTTAGCGTATTCAAGAGCATCTTCTTTGCGATCAAAAAGTTTAGAAATTTTATCACTACCTGCAATTTTCACTGCCCATTGGTCACCGTGTGTTGTAACCCACACGTTTTTGGTGACTTCTTCTTTACTCATTATTTATTCACCTCTTTTCATGCTAATTATACAGCTAGTTGTACTATAAAGTGAAAGGATACACATTTAATAAATAATAATATATCAAAAAGCGATTCATAATCTCGCATACTGCAGAATTATTTACTAATTAAAACGCTTACTTGACAGTGAGCGAAAATAAGGTTATTATGCACTTAAATCAGGATTGTAATCGCATACTTTTATAGTAATGTGAGCAAAACCAAAATAATTGCAACTTTGTTGCGCTTATTTTGGTTTTTTTTATGCCCTAATTTAATTATTAGTTTTAGGAGGAATAAATGAATGGTAGTTGTAGGTACAAGAATAGACAATAGATTATTGCACGGAATTGTAGCGACTTCATGGGCCCCACAATCTGGCGCAACAAGAGTAATGGTAATTGACGACGAAACTGCATCAAGTCCAGTTTTAAAAGACGCGATGAAACTTGGTCGTCCAGCAGGAATGGCGGTTTCTGTAATTACTGCAGCAACTGCTTTGGCAAATTTCAAGCGTAATAAATACGACCACCAAAAAGTATTTATTTTAGCTAAAACGCCAAACATTTTTCTCGAACTGAGAAAAAATGGGGTTTTGTTTAATGAATTAATTTTAGGAGGAACCCTGACCTATGAAAATTCTGTCCGCATAACGAACAGAGCATACGTTAAGAAAGAAGACATTCCTGTTTATAGTGAACTGGCTCAATTAGGAGTGACGATTAAATCCATGTATACCACGAAAGATAATCCTATTGATGTCATGGCTGTTTTAAAGGAAAAAGGGGAAATATAAAATGGGACTAACAATTAAAGAAGTTATCTTAATATCATTACTCGCCTATGTCTATTCTTTAGATAGGCACAGCACGCAAATTGCCGGGAAAATCACGATATTATACGGTGCATTGGCTGGCTTAATTCTAGGCGATTTTAAACAGGGACTTGAGATTGGTGCCACGTTGCAATTAATGTCACTAGGAGTGGCAAATTTAGGTGGTGCATCAATGCCTGATTATCCTACTGCTGCGATTATTTCAGCTACAATCGCTATCACTTCAGGCAAAGGGATGGCAGCAGGAATGGCAATTGGCTTGCCCGTGGGCATGTTAGGTATGAACTTTGATGTTTTAATCAAACTGATTAATTCAGCAATCGCCAAAAGAGCTCAAAATTTTGCTCATAAAAAGCAATTTGGCAAGATGACGAGAACTATTCCACTTGCTACCATAATCTATCCGCTAGAATCAACAATACCAGTTTTCATTGCGATTGTTTTTGGTAAATCAGTAGTTCAAGCGATTTTAAATTTCATGCCTCAATGGTTTACCGTTGGGCTAAATGTAGCAGGAGGGATGCTGCCAGCAGTTGGTTTTGCTATGCTGCTGGTCTACATGCCATTAAAAAAATATGGTTATTGGCTAATCGTGGGCTTTGTCGCTACAGCTTATTTAAAAATGCCAGTTTTAGGAGTCGCACTACTAGGTGCAGCTGCAGCTATACATCTTTACTTAAGTCTTTCAAGTAAGAATAAAGTAGTGGTTAATACCCATAATAATGTAGGTAATTTATCAGAGGAGGATATGGAAGATGAGTGATCATAAACTGACCAAAAAGGATATTTTGAGAACCGCTTTAAGGCATTATTTAGGAGTTACAACTTTCAATTATGACACAGGAATTGCTCCGACAATTGTTTGGGAATTGTTTCCGGCTTTAAGAAAAATATACGCAAATGATGATGATTTAGTTTTATCTTTAGATAATCATTTTAGATACTACAATTGTAATCCGTGGCTATCTCCTTTAATCACCGGTGCTACTTTAGCAATGGAAGAAAAAGATGGCGTCAAGTCTATTGAAGCTGTTCAGAACCTGAAAACAGGATTAATGGGTCCGTTATCTGGCATTGGTGACACCATTATTTGGGTGATGATGCCGACCATATTTGGTGCTATTGCGGGATCAATGGGTAAAAAAGGCAACCCCCTGGGTATGTGGCTATTCCTAGCTGTTTTTCTCATTTGCTTTTTCTTAAGACCCTACCTTTATTTTGTGGGTTACCAAACGGGAACAAATCTTATTGCGAAATTAGGTCAGAAGCTTGATGCTTTTACAGACGCGGTTTCGGTATTGGGTATCATGGTTATAGGATCGATAGTATCGTCAACTGTTAACGTGCAAACGGGCTGGGCTTTTCAGACTGGTGGGGTCAAAATTACATTGCAGAGCATTCTTGACCAAATCTGTCCGTCTCTATTACCCGCAATCTTAGTCGCTGCTCTCTATTATATGTTGAAAAAGAAAGTTAAAATGGCAACCTTAATTTTAGCAGTGATTGTAATAGCCATGTTAGGAGCTGCCATCGGGCTTTTTAAAGCCTAAATAAAGTATAAAAGTGGAGAAATTGATTTTGGTAAAAATAATTATTGTCACTCACAAAACTTTGGCTCAGGGATTTAAAGATTCCCTCAACTTTTTTACAGGACTTGATAAGCAAATTGTCGCCATCTGTGCTTATGAAAATAGTAACCAGTTTCCGGAAAAAGAATTGGCTGCAGAAATAAGCAAAGTGAAGTCAAACGAAAAATGTCTTATTCTTACTGATTTATTAGGTGGTAGCGTTAATCAGAATGCCGCTAAATACATTAAAGAAAATATTTTTTTAATCACAGGAATTAATTTAATTGTTGCTATTCAATTGGCACTGCTACCTGCAGACAAATTAACATCTGACAGCATTATGCAGGTTGTACAAGATGCCAGAAAACAAATAGTGTTTGTAAATGATTACTTAAAAAATAAAAAAAGTGACTTCGAAGATGAATAGCTAATCAGCCCTTTTGTGGAGTAATTAAATGATCATTGTGAAAGTTTTTAATAATAATATTGTTTTAGTTAAAAATAAAAAAACCGCTAAAGAAAGTATTCTTTGGGGCAAAGGAGTTGGTTTTCAGAAAAAAGCTGGACAAAAAATTGTCATGAACAAAAACGATGCGATTTTTGTTAAAGAAGCAGAATCAGATTGGTCTAGATCGTTTCTCTCACTAAGTGAAGAAATACCCCTCAAATACTTCGAAGTGGCCAAAAAAATAGTTCAAGATGCTAGTGCAAATATGCAAGCCACTTTTAACCCGTTTTTACTGATTTCTTTAGCAGATCACATCTTCTTTACCATTAAACGGGCAAAAGAAAAAAATGGGGAAACTGAATTACCAATTAGTGAAATAAAAGAAGACTACTATAAAGAATTTAAGCAAGCACAACTAGCCAAAAATTACATTGAGCAGGAATTTGATGTTGCTCTGCCTGAAAGCGAAGCTGGTTTTTTAGCCATTCATTTTGTAGAGAATGAAAAAGAGTCAGTAAAAAATTACGATGATAGTAAGCAAATTAAAAATCGTGCTACTAATGACATTTTAGAGATTATTGCAGAAAATTTGCACCTTGATATGACTAATGAAAAAGTCAATTTTCGGCGCCTGAAAACTCATTTAAAGTTTTTGCTAACCAGAATTCAGAATAAGGAATTTTTTAGAGATAGTAAGGAAGATAAAAAACTTTACCGGCAAATAATAAAGAATTATCCGGAACTATTAGACTGCGAACAGGCAATTAGTGACTATTTAGCAGAAACCTTTAATTATCACCTTAGTAAATCGGAGCAAATATATTTGATTATGCATCTCAGGCAAATAGTGAAACAAAAAGATACTCAGAAAGAAGCAAAAAATGAAGATTAAAGAAGTTATCGATAAAATGATAAATTATCATTCCGGTCAAAAACTCAGTTCGGATATGAAACGGGATCAGATTTTGTTTGGCAATGAATTTAGCAATAAAGAATGCACCGGTATTGTGACTACTACATGGGCTAATATTGACGTGATTAAAGCAGCGATTAAACGGGGCGCAAATTTGATTATCTCTCACGAGGCTCTGTTTTGGAACCACGGCGATCACACTGATTGGCTGACGGCTAATAAAAATAAAACTTTTGCTCTGAAAAAGCAGCTGTTGGAAGACAATCAGATTGTAGTTTGGCGTGATCATGACCACATTCATTTTGGTGGCATACCCGTTAAAGATCAATACTTCGATGGTATTTTTTATGGCTTTGCCCAAGAAATGGGCTGGGCTGAATATGCGACAGGAGGTGTAAAGGGAACGGCTGGATATTTAAGAGCTAAGTATCGTGAATATCAAATTCCGCAAACGACAGTTGCTAGTGTAGCCCAAAAATTAATGGCAAAAGGAGATTTGAATGGCTGCAAGATTTTTGGTGCCCCTATGACGCCGGTAAGTAAAGTGCTGATACCGACACATAATTTAGGGGATGCTAAAGAATTAATCACCAAAATTGATCAGGAAAATTTTGACTTAGTTTTAGGACTTGAAGTCATAGACTTCACGTTAAGTGAGTACATTAGAGATAGTAATATGTTAGGACTTAATAAAGCATTGTTGACTGTCGGTCATTTTAATTTGGAGGAGTTTGGGGTTAAGTATATGATGAATTATTTGCCGCAGATTTTTGCTAATCAAATACCATGCAGTTTTGTTAAAGCTGGAGATAGTTATAACTATATATTAAATAAAAATCAATAGGATCATACTTACTGTTTTATTTAATAAATCGTAACACTTGTTAGTGTTACGATTTTTGTTTAATTACCAAACTTTTAGACGAAATGCTAACTTAGAAATATTATTCTAATGGTGAATACCAAATTTTCATTACTAAAAGGCCAATGATAAGAAAAAGAATTAAGGCAATTGCTAACAAAGTTTTTCTTTGCTTTGGCTTTTTTTTGGAATCGCAACTAAAGACTAGGCAAAAACTGGCTACAACAATCAATAAACCAGTGATTAACAATAAGGTAAAACTATAATTCATTTTTTCACCAACTTTTGCTTAAGAATAAAAATTAAGGAAATAATAACTTGTCTTTTTGTGAATATTTTATTAATATGATAATGATGTGGAGGACTTTATGAGTAGAATTAAAGTAATGACGGTTTTTGGAACTAGACCAGAAGCTATTAAGATGGCTCCTTTAGTGCAAAAACTAAAAAAAGATGAACGTTTTACAGAAGTCACAGTAGTAACTGCCCAGCATCGAGAGATGTTGGACCAGGTACTTAACATTTTTAAAATTAAACCTGATTATGACTTTAACATTATGAAGAAAAATCAAACCTTGGAAGGTATCACAACTAAGGTATTGCTTGATATGGTTAAGGTATTAAAGGAAGTTATGCCTGACATTGTCTTGGTTCATGGGGATACTACTACCAGTTTTGCAGCAGGGTTAGCCAGCTTTTATCTTCAGTGCCCACTCGGCCATGTTGAGGCAGGACTTAGAACATGGCATAAATACTCACCATTTCCTGAGGAAATGAACCGGCAAATGACCGATGATTTGGCTGATCTTTATTTTGCACCTACTAAAGTAAGTAAGCAAAACTTATTAACAGAAAATCATAACGCAGAGAATATTTTTGTGACTGGCAATACAGCTATTGATGCTCTATCAGAAACTGTCCAAGCAAATTATCATCATGAAGTTTTGGATCTAATTAAACCAGGGAGTAAAATTATTTTGGTGACAATGCACCGTCGGGAAAATCAAGGCGAACCAATGAGACGGGTATTTAAAGTTATGAAACAAGTTGTTGATAGCCACGATAATGTTGAAATGATTTATCCCGTCCATCTTTCTCCACGAGTACAAAAGGTCGCCCATGAAATTTTTGGGGATGATCCCAGAATTCATTTAATTGCGCCACTAGATGTAGTAGATTTTCATAATTTGGCTAAGCTCAGCTACTTTATTATGACTGATTCCGGCGGCGTTCAAGAAGAAGCTCCGGCTTTAAACAAACCTGTCTTGGTTTTACGTGATACCACGGAAAGACCAGAAGGCGTTAAAGCAGGGACGCTTAAGTTGGTCGGAACCCAGGTTGATGCTGTCAAAGAAGCAATGGTTGAACTACTTGATAATAAAGAGATTTATGATCAGATGGCCAGTGCTAAAAATCCTTATGGTGATGGGCATGCGTCTGACAGAATCATGGCTGATATTGCGTATTATTTTGCTAAAAATAAAGAACAACGTCCACAAGACTTTGAATAAACCACTTAGTTTTGCTATTAAAGCTGCTAGTTTTGAGCTTTTTTGTTTCTTTGGGCGTTAATCAAGCAATTATCAAAAGAATATGATTGCTCACCAAGTGAATGCTTAAAATAAAAAAAGATAATTTAAAAAGGTGATAACTTGTACGCTATCACCTTTTGTTTTTACGAGCTTTAATTTTTTCTTTTGCCCTCTTAATCATCGTTGTTTCCTGTGCTTGAAACACGGATCTAGTAGTCAGGTAATTGAAAATACCTACTAAAACTTGATCAACAATTTTCACGAATAGGGCGTCTAAGTGCAGCCAAGACAAACCAACCAGCATGATTAAACTGTCAGGAATAAGACTAATAATTCTGTAAGTAAAGAATACAATTAATTTTTGCCAAGTTGAATGTTCCTCATCTACGTTGTTAATAAAAACGGCTTTTTGATTAAATACGAACGAAGCCAAGTTTGAAATAATAAATGCAATAGTATTAGAAACTAGCACCACACTATGCCACCACTTATGCAGTACCATAAACACTACTGTATTGATTAGAGCTGCAATAAAGCCAAAAACCATGTAAACAAATAGATTACGGTGTCTTTTAACCAGATTGTTGGCTAGGCGATGGATTTTAGGATCTGATACCGAGTTAAATTTTCTAGAATCCATTTTTTTATTCTTAACCATTTAGTTGCTCAGCCATTTCCTTAGCTGCGTTGTCAATAAGGTCGAGGTCGTCATCGCCAGGGGCATTTTCAATTGTTACAGGTTTTGTAACTTCTTTGGCACCTACTTCTTTGAACATTTTTTCAAAATCAAAAACATTTTCGCAAAAATGATCGTTGTATACTCTGTCGCCACTGCCCATAACTGCAAAGAACTTGCCGCTTAAATCTAATTCTTTTAATTGATCATAAAAATCAGCAATTTCATCAGTCATTTGTCCTTCACCATAAGTATAGGTGACGAAAATGCACAGATCAGTTGTTAAATAATCACTAGCATCGGTAAATTCAGCTTCACTGGTTTCAACATCAAAACCATAATCTTGTAAATCTTCATCTAATATATCTGCTATATCAGCATCATTACCGGTCATACTTGCGTAGACAATTCTAGCCTTCATTTTGTTCATACCTTTCACAAAAACTGATTCACCAAAACATTATACCCAATTTTACTGCTTTTATGAAATTCTTTAGTAAACTTTTAAAAAACGCTATAATGTAATCAAACATCATTTTACAGAGGGGAAATTAAATTTGATTACAATTAAATCCGTTAGAGAACTCAAGGGTATGCAGGCATCAGGTCGATTATTAGCTTCAATGTTTGAAGGCTTGCGCGATGTAATTAAACCGGGAATTACAACTTGGACGATTGAAGAATTTTGTCAAGATTTTGTTAAAAGTCGGGGAGGTCGACTTTCAGAACAAGGTTTTGAGGGCTATAAATACGGCACTTGTATTTCTGTTAATGATCAGATTGCTCATGCAACACCAAGAAAAGACTTTGTTTTAAAAGAGGGCGATCTGGTAAAAGTTGACGTTACTTGCAACCTTAATGGTTATGAAACAGATTCATGTACCACTTATCCAGTAGGCAAAATTTCTAAGGCAGACCAGGATTTAATGGATACCACAAAAAAGGCTATGTATTTGGGAATTGATCAGGCAGTTTTAGGAAACCGCATTGGTGACATTGGGGCTGCTATTCAGCATTTTGTAGAAGATGAACACCATTATGGTGATGTGAAAGAACTGGTAGGTCATGGTATCCAACCAAGCATTCACGAAGATCCTGAAGTGCCTCATTGGGGCAAAGCCGGACATGGCCTGCGCCTGCGTGAAGGAATGACTATCACTTGTGAACCAATGGTTGAAGCTGGAGGCGACTGGCGGATTGTAGAAAAAAGCGTACCAGATCCTAAAGATGACTGGGTGTTTTATGCCACACCTGATGGTTCAAAATCTGCCCAATTTGAACATACTTTTGCCATTACTAAAGATGGTCCTAAGATTTTAACTTTGCAAAAACCATACGATGGTTACGAAAAATATCTACCTCATTTTGACGAAATGGATGACTAAGGTGCATGGGAAGAAAAGCTGAGGCAATCAAAAAACGGTCATTTTTATTTTATAAAACTGTCTCCTTAAAATTTACTCAAGGTGAAGTTTTAACCAGTGCAATTGCGATTGCTTATTATGTCTTGTTTTCGATTTTTCCATTAATCATTATAATCGGGAACGTTTTACCGTTATTTCATATTGATACTGACCCAATTGCCAGTTATTTAAAATTAATTTTTCCAGATAAGATTGCCAAATTTATCATGCCAATAATAAATTCTTTACTTAAGAGTAAGTCTACTGGCTATATTTCTTTTGGTATTGTTTTGGCTTTGTGGTCCGTATCTTCTTTGGTTAACGCAATTCGAATTGGTATGAACCGTGTTTATGGCGTACGTGCAGTTGAATTAAAACAAAAATGGCAAATTACTGTTTGGACAAGATCAATCACTATTATGCTGACTAATTTAATGATTATCGTTTTTGCTTTGCTTAGTTTGACGCTCATCTTTGGTCAGCAGGTACTGGAATTTTTAAAACCTATTTTTTCTTTTTCAGTTGGGGAAATTGAAAAAATATTTAGTTATCGCTATCCCGTCATCATAATTACGATGATTGGCGCGCTATATTATTTAAATTACTTTTTGCCTAATATTAGGCTGAAAAAGAAAGTTATTTGGCCGGGTGTATTTACCACCTTATTCGGCTGGATTATTTTGTCTTGGCTTTTTGGCTTCTACCTGCATCATTTTCGAATTAGCTGGGAAAACTATGGTATTATTGGAACATTTATCATATTTATGCTTTGGCTCAATATTTCGTCGATTGTATTTCTGTTAGGTACTTGCGTTAATTCAGCTATTGTGACGCTTAATTATGGTGGCGTCCATTATTCTGTAGGCCGACTTGCTGAATATATTCAAAGAAAGCGCCACCGGTAAAAATTGGCACAATGGAAAATATTTTGGTATATTAGGTTTGTGATTTATAGAAAGTGTACAGGTAATGAAAGTAAGGAAAGCAATTATTCCGGCAGCAGGACTGGGTACAAGGTTTATGCCGGTAACCAAGTCAATGCCTAAGGAAATGTTGCCAATTGTTGACAAACCTACAATTCAATTTATTGTCGAAGAAGCCAAGAAATCTGGTATTGAAGACATTTTAATTGTCACCGGTAAAAATAAACGGTCAATTGAAGATCATTTTGATTCAAATCCAGAACTTGAACAAAATTTACAAGAAAAGGGCAAAACGGGACTGCTAAAAATGTCTCAAGACATTACGCACTTGGGCATTAATATTTACTATACCCGCCAACCTTATCCGGCAGGTTTAGGGGATGCAATTGCGCGCGGACGCAGTTTTGTCGGAGATGAGCCATTTGTCGTCATGCTCGGCGATGATTTGATGATGGATAAAGTGCCGTTAACTAAGCAGCTAATTGATCGCTATAATGAAACTCATGCTTCTACAATTGCTGTCATGCCGGTGCCTCACAAAGAAGTTTCTAAATATGGCATTATTAAGCCTGAAAATGAAATTATGCCCGGTTTGATTAACGTTAAGTCTTTTGTTGAAAAGCCGGCTGTTGATAAGGCACCAAGTGATTTTGCCATTATCGGACGCTATCTTTTAACACCAGAGATTTTCCCGATTTTAGCTGAGCAAAAACCTGATAAGGGTGGAGAAATTCAGTTGACAGATGCAATTGATACTATGAACAAAACTCAGCGTGTTTTTGCCCATGTCTTCAATGGCGTACGCCATGATGTTGGTAATAAGGAAAACTATTTGGAAACCTCAATTGAATACGGCTTAAAGCATCCTGAAACAAAAGATGTTTTGCGCAAATATATTATCAATTTGGGTAAAAAATTGGAAAAGCAAGGTAAAGAATAATAAATAGTTGAATTTTGCAACTTTGGAAACCATTAATTAATGGTTTCTTTTTTTGTATAAAATTTTTCTTAATGTGGCGCTTTTTACTGTCTTTGAGCAATAAATTTTTGTATCATGCACGTTGAAACTTTTTGCTAGGGGATAGGTAAAATGAAAGATATTTATATTGTTGCAGCTAAAAGGACTCCTTTTGGTCGGTATCGCAGTTTGTGGGCAGAAAAAAGCGCTGTCGATTTGGGCGAATTAGCACTATCAGCAACTTTAACAAGCATTGATTTAGCAGCTGAAAAACTTGATGCGCTATTTATGGGCAATGTTTTAGGAGCTGGTTTAGGTCAAAATATGGCTCGGCAAATTGCTTTAAATGTTGGGATGAGTGAAAAGAGCAGTAGCGTTACCATCAATGAAGTTTGCGGTTCAAGTCTGAAAGCACTTCGCGTGGCTCAAGGACAAATGGAGTTAGGTGACTTTGACTTAGTGGCTGTGGGCGGCGCAGAAAGTATGACTAATGCGACTTATTTGGCAAAAGATAAAGCAAAGCCCCAGTTTCAGAGCGAAATGCTCCAAAATGGTCTAACTGATGCTTTTTCCGGTTCACACATGGGATTAACTGCCGAAAATGTGGCCGCAAAGTATGGTATTAGTCGCTTAGAAATGGATCAATATAGTGCAAAGTCGCATCACAAAGCAGCAGAAATTGTCCAACAGGATTTTTTTAAAGACGAAATAATTGCTGTAAAAACTAACGGAAAATTTGTCCAGCAGGATGAAACAATCCGTCCAGATACTAATTTAGATGCGCTAAGCAAACTAAAGCCTGTTTTTAAAGAAAATGGTTTAATCACTGCCGGTAATTCTTCTCCATTAAGTGACGGTGCCAGTATGATTATTTTGGCGACAGGCGAGAAAGTCCAAGAATTAAACTTAAAACCACTTGCGCGACTAGGCTCATTTGCTGAATCAGGTATTGATCCCGCATACATGGGCATGGCGCCTTATTTTGCAGTCAAAAAATTATTGCAAAAAACAAATAACATGCTAGATGATTACGATGCAATTGAAGTTAATGAAGCTTTTGCTGCTCCAAGTGTTGCTCTAGCTAAGCAGCTGGAAATTCCAGAGGCCAAGCTAAATATTTTTGGTGGCGCTATTGCGTTAGGGCACCCACTGGCTGCTACAGGTACTCGTTTAGTGGGGACAGCAATCAATATCATGAATCACATCAATGGTCGCAAAGCGCTAGTTACCCTTTGTATCGGTGGTGGACAGGCAATCGCATGTGAAGTTGAGAGATGTTAAAATGAAATTTTATGAATTACCACCTGCTAAAAGACGGGAATTGCTTAAGCAGCAGGGAATTGAACTGGATGAGATTGACCCCGAGGTGCTAGACGAACTTAATTTGTTAAGTGAAAACGTGGTGGGGCAATTGCGTTTGCCGGTTGGTATTGTGCAAAATCTCCGTGTTAATGGTCAAAACTATCAAGTTCCTATGGCCACTGAAGAACCATCAGTAGTGGCTGCGGCCAATCATGGTGCCAGTATTGCAGCAAAGGCTGGAGGTTTTATAGCGGAAAGTCACCGTGACGGTATTTGGGGTCAAATCATACTGCAAGTCAGTGAAGATTTTCAGGCGACTAAATTGCAGGCTTCTTTTCCAGAACTCATTAAGCTGACAAATAATAAATTTGCCAGTTTAGTCAACCACGGTGGCGGTGTGAAAACTATTACTGCAAAACAAGAAGCAGAACTGCTTTTTTTAAAAGTCCTAGTCGATCCAGCTGAAGCTATGGGAGCAAATAAGGTAAATTCTATTTTAGAGTACATGGCGGCTAAACTTGCTGCTTGTCCTGGTATTGAGCAAAAATTATTTGCTATTTTATCTAATTATCCCAGTCAAATAACTAAAGTTAAAGTTGAGGTGCCTGTTGCAATAATTGGCGGCAGAAAAACAGCTCAAAAAATCGCTTTGCTAAGTAAAATTGGTCAAACTGACCCCATGAGAGCTGTCACCAATAACAAGGGGATTATGAATGGCATTGATGCTGTCTTGCTGGCAACCGGCAATGATACCCGGGCTGTAGCAGCAGCTTGTGGGGTCTGGTCAAGTAGCAGCGGCTCATATACCAGCCTGAGTGAATGGATTGTGCAGGAAGACAAACTGCTAGGTCAGCTCAGCGTTCCTTTACCAATTGGCACCGTTGGCGGTTCAATAAATTCCAGAAAAGATATCAAGCAAAGTTATCGCATTTTGGGCAAAAATATTACCAGCAATCAACTAGCGGATATTATCGCTGCGATTGGTTTGGCTAATAATTTGGCTGCTTTATTGGCAATCGCCACTCAAGGTATTCAAAAAGGACACATGAAATTGCAAGCCAGGAATATTGTTGCCAGTCTTAAAGCAACCTCCCAAGAGCAAAAGGCAGTTTTGCAAAAGCTGGTCAGCTCTAATAAATATAGTCAAGCAGCTGCGCGAGAATTTTTACAAGAAGTTAGAAAGGAAAACAATGCAAGTCGGAATTGATCAAATTGGTTTTTATACTCCAAATAAATATGTTGATATGGTGGATTTGGCGCATGCGCGCAATGAGGATCCCAATAAATTTTTGATCGGGATTGGACAAAGAAAAATGAGTGTGGCTGATCAAACTCAAGATGCCGTGTCAATGGGAATAAACGCAACTTTGAGGTATTTAGATCAGGTTGAACTCGAAAAAGTCGGGCTATTGATAGTGGGAACAGAAAGCGGGGTTGATCAATCTAAATCAGCTTCACTTTTTATTAAATCAGCTTTAAACTTGCCTGTAAATGTGAGAACTTTCGAAATAAAAGAAGCATGTTTTGGTATGACCGCTGGCATAATGATTGCTCGTGATTATGTGCGCTTGCACCCAAACCACAGCGCAATTGTTATTGGAGCAGATATTGCACGGTATGGTGTTAACACCGGTGGCGAGGTCACTCAGGGTGCAGGTAGTATAAGCATCCTGATCAAGGCTGATCCCCAAATTATGACCTTGAATGATGGTCATAGTGCTTATAGCGCAGATATTAACGATTTTTGGCGTCCCAATGATTCCCCAGTGGCACTGGTTGATGGTAAATATTCCAAAAACGTCTATTTGGACTTCTTTAAACATACTTACACTGCATATCAAACTCAAACAGGTAGCAAAACCAGTGATTTTACAGCGCTACTTTATCATTTGCCTTTTGTGAAAATGGGTTTCAAGGCAAACCAGTTGGCAATTGAAAAAGAAGATGACGAAACTAAAAAGCGTCTGACAGATAATTTTACTGCAAGTGCTTGTTATAGTAAGGAAATTGGTAATATCTATACTGCATCTTTATACCTAAGTCTTCTGAGTTTATTGGAAAATGCACAGTTGCCAGAAAACGCCAAAATTGGTTTGTTTTCTTATGGTTCCGGTGCAATGGGAGAGTTTTATTCTGGGCAAATTGTTAACAATTATGAACAAGCTTTGCATAAGACTGCAGATCAAACAATGATTGCGCGAAGACAAAAATTAAGTATTCCAGAATATGAACAAATTTTTAATCGAGCTTTGCAAATCCCAGAAGATGGTTTGGAACTTGCAAGTGATGAACAGAGCGGCATGTGGTATTTTGCCGGTACTGAAAATCACGTCCGGCAATATCGGCAAAAATAGATCAATCAAAAAATGCTGCTTTTAGCAGCATTTTTTAAGTTAGTCTAATAGCATTTTTGCTGGTCATAATTTGTATCCCATAAACTGAAATTTTTTGGTCATTCTGACTTATGTATATGGGAATACTACGACCATGAATATTTTGTACCAATTTAATAAATTTGTCTTTGGTTAGGGGCTTTTTGCCCGGAATAAATAGGCAAGCTGTACTGGTAATCTTTACTTTTGCCAGCGGAATTGCCTTTTGGTCAATAGTTAGGTACAAGTTAGTTTGGTTATTTAAATCGTTGGTTAATTGTAAAAAGTCAGTTAATCGCATTTTATTATTCCTATACAAATTAAAAATGTTATACTATAAGATATTATTTTAGTAAGGACGGCTTAACTAAGTGAAAAAATTAAAACATAAAAAGTTGTGGGTGGCATTAATTGTTATTATCTTACTAGTATGTTTGCTGTTTACGGGAGCTGGCTACTACTTTTTCACAGTAGCATGTGTTCCGGGTGAAAAAAGCTTTTTATCATCGTCCAGCAAGGTGATCAAGAAATCAGACCCACTTTACCGTGAAAAAATCTGGTTTAAGAAAACCGCAAAAGAAAAGTGGTACATGACTTCGGCTGACGGTAAATATAAGTTAGATGCTAATTATATTCCTCATAAAAATTCTAGTAAAACAGCTATTGTTTTGCCGGGTTATATGGATACCAAAGAAGATATGGGTGAATATGATGCCTTGTTTCACGAATTGGGCTACAATACTTTAACACCTGATCCACGGGCACAAGGCAAGAGTGAAGGAAATTATATCGGTTATGGTTGGCCAGAAAAAGATGATGTCAAGAAGTGGATTAATTATTTGTTGCAAAAGACTGGTAAGCAGCAACAAATTGTAGTTTATGGCTTGAGCATGGGTGCGGCAACTGCCATGATGACCAGTGGTCTGAAACTGCCTCATCAAGTTAAAGTATTTATTGAAGACTGCGGCTATACTAGTGTTAAAGACGAAATTGAACACGAGGCAGGAGTTTTATACAATATGCCTGCCTTTCCACGTTTTCCTTTAGTTGAGATTTTAAGCGGCATTAATAGGCTGAAAGTTGGCTACTTTATGGGTAATGCCTCCAGTGTAAACCAATTACATAAAAATCATCGGCCAATGCTCTTTATTCATGGCAGTCGTGACAATTTTGTACCTACTAGAATGGTCTATCCTAATTATAAGGCTACTAAGGGGCCAAAGGAAATATGGGTTGCACCCAAAGCTAAACACGCCAAGTCATTTTCAAAGCATCCCAAAGAATACAAAAAACGGGTTGCAACATTTTTAGCTAAATATATCAAATAGATTACGCTTTATGCTTGCTAGCGCTTACATATATCTGTTAAGATAAATGTGTGGTTAAGGTTATCATATTTTCTATCTCCATAATTTGTTTGTTGTCTAATCTTAAATGGCAAGCTCAAAAAAGTTTATTTAGTTTTATACAAATGATTATTTGCTTAAAATCGCGCATTTTAAACATTTAAACCTAATCCACTAAAAAATAGTTGTCGCAATTTGCGGCAACTATTTCATTTATCTTAAAGTTAACTTAACAACACATTCACAGCGCGGTGTTTGCGGCAACATGTCTACATTTTCTATTAGCCTGACATTATAGGCCTCGCTTAATAAAACTAAATCCTGCGCCAAAGTGGAAGGGTTGCAAGAGATGTAAACAAAGGTTTTAGGCTTAACCTTCAATAAGGTTTTGATTAAGCTTTTAGCTAAGCCGGTACGTGGGGGATCGACAATTAATGCGTCAATCGGCACGCCATTGTTGGCTAATTCAGGTAAAATCTTTTCTACACTGCCCTGAATGTAATTAGCATTTTTAATATGGTTGAGTTCCACATTATGGTTTGCATCAGCAACTGCCTCAGGGATGGTTTCAATACCAATAACCTGCTTGACCTGATCAGCTGCTAAAATTCCCAGTGTGCCCACACCACTATAAGCATCAATCAGAGTTTCTTCAGGCGTTAGGTCTAAGAATTTGAGCGCTCTTGAATAAAGGGTAATGGTTTGTACTGGATTTAATTGGAAGAAAGCTCGTGGTGACAATGCAAATTTTTTGCCGAGAATTTCATCAGTAATCTGATTTTTGCCGGCCAATTTAGTGGTTTTGTTGCCCCAGACTTGCGGATTACGCCAGTCAGTTTCATTTTGATAAACACTGACTACGTTAGGAAGCTGCATAATTTCTTGGGCCAGCTGACTTAGGTTTTTAATACTGCGACCGACAGTAATTAGTGTTACCTGAATTTCACGGGTAGCATGTGCTTGACGCACCACGATTGTTTTAAGACCATCAAAATGCCGGTAAGGATCAGCTATTTTAATGTGCATCTTCTCTACCAGATTTTTGATTTTGCGCTCAGTTTCTTGAGTGTCTTTATTTTGAGTGGGCATTTCCGGCAAATCAAACAGCTGGTGTGAATTGGGGGCAAAAAGACCTAGACTTATTTGACCGTGATTTTGTTCAATTTGATATTGCGCTTTGTTGCGATAATGCCATTCTTCAGGTGCAGGAATAGTTTTTTTAACTTTATATTTGTGATAACCGCGGGGATGGTATTTTTCAAGAGCTTCTAGAACATTATCTCTTTTAAATTCAAGTTGTTTTGGATATGCTAAATGAGCAAGTTCCAGTCCGCCAATTGCGGGGTCAACATTATTAGGGAAAGCAACTCTATCTGGACTTTTCTCCTTAATACGTACCAGTTCGGCATCAATGTAGCGCGGATATTCTTTAATAATCTTGGCTACTACCACTTCGCTTGGTAAAGCACCTGGTATAAAAATGATTTTCTTGCGGTAATAACCAATTCCTTCACCATTAATACCAAGTCTTTTGATGGTAATAATAATATCTTTATCTTTTTGTTTCTTTTGATTAAAATTCTTGTACATAGTTTTCTTTCTACAATAAAATAGTAAATGTTAACAATTTATTGTACTCCCAGAAAAAAGTATTTAGCAAGAATGAGCAAAATTTGCTAGCATGGAGTTGATGAGTAGAAAGGTAAATTATTATGCCAATTATTACTAAAGTTAGCAGTCAAAAAAGACCTGGACGCTACAATATTTTTTTAGATGGCACATACTCTTTTTCTGCCAGTGAGCAAACAGTGGCTGAGTTTATGCTCTTGAAGGGTCAGGAATTAACTGAAGAACAAATTGTGGCAATTAAACAGTTTGATGCCGGTGCAAAGGCAACTAATATTGCGACAAATTATTTAAGTTATGAACCCAGAACAGTTTTTGAGGTTTTACAATACCTTAATAAACACGACATTGACAATGAGTCGGCGCAAGCAGCAGTCAGTCAGCTAACAGAAATGGGCTTTTTGGACGACGCCAAGTACGCCCAATTACTGGTTAGACAAAATTTGCGCATTGGTACTGATGGACCAATTGGTATCAGTAATAAGTTGAGGCAGAAGGGTATTGCTCCGGAAATAATTGACAATACTATAGCTGAAATAGCTGATGATGACTGGTTTAAGCCGGGTGAGAAGGTCCTTAAATCTATGAAAAGTAAAGTGGGGAAATTTTCCAGGCGCGAGCTTGAACGTAAAATGACAGCCAAGTTATTAAGTCATGGCTTTTCTAGTGCTCTTACCAGTGAAATAATTGCTCAAATTAATTTATCGCAAAATGACGAAGATCAAATAGAAGCATTAAAAAAGCAGGGGATAAAAGCGTATAAACGGTTTCGTCGTTTGCCTGAAGGTCAGAAACAAAACAAAATACGCAACTATTTATTTACTCACGGCTTTACCACTAGCGAAATTGATGCTTTTCTAGCTGGTGAGATTATTCCCTTAGCTGAATTAGATGAATATTAGGAGATTTTATGAAAAAACTGCAAAAAAAAGTAACTTTTGTTGGACGCCCTTTTCCGGACCAATTAATGGATGAACAAAAAACTTTCACCGAATCAAATATGGCAATGGAACAAGACCAGACTTTTCTGAATTTTATTGCCCAGAATAATTTAAATAATACTCGCAGTAGTTTGGTGGTTTTTGGTCCTGAAAATTTTATGTACTGGTACGGGGTAATTGCGCCAAACGAGATTGAGGTTCCGCGAGGATTAATGAAATTTGTGCTGCCTGAAACCCAAGTAGCAGTTGAGGAAAAGGATAATCAGAATATTTCTTTTTTTAGTCAACCCTTAAATATAGTAATTTCACAATTTTTAGCTACTGTGGCAGATACAGGAATTAAAATTTATCAAAATCCCGGCGATAGTTTAACCCCTTATATTTTGCAAAATTTAGATTTAAAGACAAAAAAACTGACCCAAGAACTATATCTTGAAGACAGTCTTTAACAGTTAGTGTTGTTTAGGATCAATTGACAGGTTGTCATACTCAACATAAGCGCCCAGACAAGTTGATAAAAGCATTACCAGCATCACAATTCCCACAGATTTACCCACTATTTGATCTAGGGTTAAAAATTCACGCACGACAAAAGTGGCTGCAAAACAAAGAATAAAATCTAAGATTACATTGGCAACTTGTAGAAAATAGCGCCGTCTAATACTGAAAAAGCGTAATAATTGTTTTAACAAGCCATCATCTATTTCAACGGCTAACAAGTCAACTGGTCTTTGAATCGTGGCTTTGATGGCAAACATTATTAAAGCTCCGACTATAGCGCCAATGGTAGTGCGGAAAAGATCGGCTGAATGCAAAACAAGAGCATCGTAGCCAATGCCAATAATAGTTAAACTACATAAATAAGGAATTAAAAGTAGGAACGTAAAAACAAGTATGACATGACTTTTTTTCATGGTAAAACCTCATTTCTTACGTGCTATTCTAACATATTGTTTGTGTACATGATATAATGTTGATATTTAATACGTTATTTTAAGAAAGAGAGCAAAAAAATGACTAGCGACCCTGAGAAGGGGAATTTATTTGAGCGTTTCAGAAATAAATTTTCCCCTACAAATGATGAAGAAACAAGAGAACATTTAATTTCAGAAATTGAAGATTTACATCAGCAGAAAAAAATCAATGATAATGAATTTTCAATGTTAAATGCAGTTTTGGATTTTCAGGGACGGATGGTACGTGAAGTAATGGTTCCGCGAATTGATGCTTTTATGGTTGATTGCCAGGAGAGTTTGCAGGATCATCTTAAGGAAATACTGCGTGAACCATATTCCAGAATACCGGTTTATCAACACGATAAGGATAAAATAGTAGGCATCATTCATATTCGGACGGTTTTGCGTAAAGCTTGGGAGAAGGGCTTTGACAAAATTACTTATGATGACGTTATGAATCCACCCCTCTTTGCTCCAGAGACAACTGAACTTAGTGATTTGTTGTTTGAAATGCAGCAGACGCAGCAGCAATTGGCTATTTTGACGGATGAGTATGGTGGAGTGGTTGGTATTGCTACAATAGAAGATATTATTGAAGAAATAGTCGGTAATATTGATGACGAAGTAGATCAAACCGAAGTTTTGGTACACCAGATTGCCCAAAATAAGTATGTCATTTATGGTAAAATGCCTCTTGATGAATTTAATGAAGAATTTGGTACTGATCTGGAAATGGAAAATGTAGATACCATTGCAGGTTATATGATTACCAAATTAGGCATAATTCCAGCCAAAGGAGAAAAATTAGCGGTTAAATTGGATAACGGCATGGTTTTGACAACTAGAAGGATGATGCGTTCAAGACTGATGACTGTTTTACTGACTATACCTGAGGAAAAACCGAAGAAGAAAGAAGAACAAAATACTTAATGAGTAATGAACTATTAGATAAGGTTAAAAAAAGAAGGACATTTGCTATTATATCGCACCCGGATGCAGGGAAAACTACGATAACGGAGCAAATGCTTCTTTTTGGTGGCGTAATTCGTAGTGCAGGAACTGTTAAAGCTCGTAAAACTGGTCACTATGCGACTAGTGATTGGATGGAAATCGAAAAGCAACGTGGTATTTCCGTTACCAGTTCAGTTATGCAGTTTGAGTATCAGGGAAAAAGAATTAATATTCTCGATACTCCCGGGCATGAAGATTTTTCCGAAGATACTTATCGGACCTTAATGGCGGTCGATTCCGCGGTTATGGTCATTGATTCGGCTAAAGGTATTGAACCGCAAACCAAAAAATTATTTAAGGTGGTTAAGCAAAGAGGAATTCCGATCTTTACTTTCATGAATAAGCTAGATCGTGACGGCAGACCGCCACTTGATTTGATTGCTGAACTTGAGGACCTGTTAGGTATCGAAGGCGTAGCCATGAATTGGCCGATTGGTTCTGGTCAAACGTTGGCAGGCTTGTATGATATCGCCAACAACCAAATTGAAATGTACCACAAAGATGGACCTGACCGCTTTTTAGCACTTAATAAAGAGGGTAAGTTACCTGCTAGTGAACCATTTAGTCAAAATCCCCAGTTTCAGGATACTCTGGGAGAAATCGAATTAATTAAAGAAGCTGGTAACCAGTTTGATCTTGCTAAAATTGTTAAAGGAGATCAAACCCCAGTATTTTTTGGCTCTGCCTTAACTAATTTTGGAGTTGAAACATTTTTAAAGAGCTTTGTCAAGCTTGCACCTTCACCTGCCAGCCATGAAGTTAATGATAACGAAAATTTAGCCCCAGATGATCAAGATTTCTCCGGTTTTGTCTTTAAAATTCAAGCTAATATGAACCCTCATCACCGTGACCGTATTGCATTTGTCCGTATTGGTAGCGGTGAATTTAAAAAGGGACTAGATGTTACTTTGGCTCGTACGGGTAAACCGATTCGCTTGAACAATGCAACTGAATTCATGTCAAGTGAAAGAATGCAGGTTTCGGATGCCGTGGCAGGTGATATTGTCGGATTATATGATACGGGTAATTTTCAAATTGGTGATAGTATTTATGCTGGTAAGCGCAAGATTGTTTACCCTCCGCTACCGGAATTTACCCCGGAGTTATTCGTCAGAGTCACTGCTAAAAATGTGATGAAGCAGAAGTCGTTTCATAAGGGAATGGTGCAGCTGGTTCAAGAAGGAGCCATTCAGTTATACCAAAATTATCAGACTGATGAATATATCTTAGGTGCTGTGGGACAACTGCAATTTGAAGTTTTTAAATTTAGGATGAAGAATGAATATAATTCCGATGTGGAGATGACAAATATTGGTCACAGAGTTGCACGTTGGATTGATCCTGATCAGCTTGATCCCGCTATGGCTAATAGCCGTAACCTTTTGGTCAAAGACCGCTACGGTCAACCATTATTCTTATTTGAAAACCAATTTGCTGAGCGCTTCTTCCGGGATAAGTATCCTGACGTGAAATTAACAGAAAAGCTCTAAATAAAAAACTTGATGTGAACCCTAAAATTAGGACACTTTATATTAGCTGCTAACCGAGGACTAACTTCCGATATTCAATCGGAGTTAGTCCTTTTGGTTTGATCTTGATTCTTTTCTGATTGTAATACTCAATGTAGTCTCTAACCGCATCCTCCAGTTCAGTGACATTCTTAAACTGCTTTTCGAAACTATAAAACATTTCTCGTTTAAGTATGCCGCAGGAGCCTTCCATTAACCCATCATCAAGGGAATTGCTCTTGCGTGACATTTGATTGACTAATACCATGTTTTTTCAGCCACGCTTGAAATTGGCCCTTTTAGTGACTAGATATGGTAGATTAAGGGAGTTATTGGTAACTTCTTTCTAGAATTTTGTGGTTAATTACATTCTATTAAAGAAGTCCAATGGACTTTTTTGTTTTCTAATCAGGGCAAGTGTTCAACTTCATTTTACAATTTACCATTTTATTATTTTGTTAGCGCGTATTATCTGAACATGGAAGGAGTTAAGCACAGATGCCCGGAGAACCCCCAGGGTATCTGCGCATGGACCGATGTCAGGACAGAAGTTTTAGTTTCCTATAGGAAAAATAGGCAAGCATAATATGAGTTTATGCTAAAATTTAAATTAAAGAATAACGCTAAATAGATAAAGGCAAAGCTATGAAAATTAACGATATAATAATAAAAGGTATAAAAAATAGTGAAAAAATTGATACACCGTCAGTTATTTATTTAAAAGATGTATTAGATTTAATATAGATGAAGCGTTAAAACAATTATCGGAAGTAAAAACTAATGAGACAAAATTACTTTATTCTATAAAAGCTTGTTATAACTCAAAAGTAATTTCGCTTTTATCAAGATTTGTGGCCGGCTTTAATATTTCATCTGTACAAGAATATAAAAAATAGCTCGGTTTAATAATAAAATTGTTTCGGCTACCGGATTTGAATATGATAAATTCGATTTAAATAAAAATTCTGTTTTTTATTTTAATTCAATAGTACAATTACAAGATTTCTTAGAAAGTAATAATTTCCGACTAAACTTGAAGATAGGTATACGAGTTCGTGCGCCTGAGAATTTATATTCAAAAGAACAATATTTTTCTCACTTTGGATTTTCATTGGATCAACTTAAAGTTTTAGAAAAGATAGCCACAAAATACAATTTTTGTGTAACTAGCATTCTTATTCATCAAGAAAATAAAGTATATCGTGATTGTTCTACACTAGGCGCATTTATAAATACTTTGTTAAAATTTGATTTTTTAGAAAATCATTGCGTTAGTAAGATTGATAAAAATGAAGATGGATTGTTTTATGTAAATTATGGTAACAAAACTATTATTTGTAAGTATTTAATAGTTGCTACGGGTATTTTAACCTTTCCAAACATATTAGATAAACCAGAAGAAGTAAGTATAGGCCTGCATACGCCAGATGAAATGATAAAAGAAACAGTAGAGAAGCATTAGTAGCATAAGCTATTAATTGTAAGAATCGATAAGGACTCTATTAGAAAAGACAACTATTGCTGATCCTAGTAGTAGATTTCCTTTCTTTTCTAGAGAAAGGAACTGGTTAAATAGCTATCAACATAAAATAGAGCTTGATGAAGAATAACCATAAAAGGTAGATTAGTTATGAAAATTGGTGAAGCCTTGAAGGAAATGCAGAAAGAGCTTGGACTAACCGGAAAAGAAATGGCTGCTGGCATTATTACAACTGGTACGTATTCACGTGTGATCCATGGTACTAGGAGAATAAGCAGTGATTTATTAATAAAATTACTACTAAAACACAATATAGACTTATCTTATTTCTTTGATAAAGTATCTGATACTTACATGCCTCCCTCCAATAGGTTAGAACAAAAATTATCCTCTCAATTTGGACTTGCATTTAATAATCATGATAGTGTAGCAGCAGTTACAACATTCGAGCAGATTAAAAAGGCTAATGTTAGTATTCATTTTAAAAAAAGAGTACAGATAGCTGTTGCTTTTTTGACAAAAACTACAGATGATTTAGATAATAAGTTTAAGAAATCCATTATAGATGATTTAAATAAAGATAGTAACTGGATTTTTAATATTCAAGCTTTACTTTTGTTTGCTACATCATTTGAAATTTTACCAATTGAATTTGTTGAAAAAAAGATGGTCTTTTTCTTTAATAAAATATCACGATCTAAAAACATCTCAGAAATTATGAAAGAAAGATTTGCCATCGTTTGTGTTAACTATTTACATTGGAAATATTCTCAAACAATAGGATTGAATGGAAAAATAGGGATAATTGGAGCTAATGTAGTGAATGCTATAAATTATCTTCAAAGCTTAGAGTCAACCACTCATTTTATCATTTATATAATATCAGCTAAATATTATTCTGCATTGTTTTCTGGTAATTTAACCCGTGCTAAGCAGATTAAAGAGAATCTGCTTGATATGGGGTGTACATTAGTGGTTAAAAATTGGCCACTGTGAAATTTTTGTTTATTTAAAAATGGATATTTATTATTTATTTATAGCCAACCGGTTATGAGTATTATTAAAAATAAGAAAAGGATTATAATTAAAAAAGTGTATTATGTTATGTAAAAAATATGCAAACGTTTATAAGCTGCTAGTTGGCCGAGTCACGACCAACATCGCCGACAGCCTGTTCTACATGGCGGTGCTCTGGTACTTCAAGGAGACCGGGCACTCACCTTTCATGGTAGCGATCCTGTTGACCGTTACTTCCGGGATTGACATGGTCTCGTTCGGCCTGGGCCCCCTGATTGACCGCATCTCAATGAAGAAGCTGCTGAACTATTCCACCATCATCCAGGCCGCAATCAGCGCCGCGGTGGTGGGGGTGCTGCAGCTGGGCCAAGGCGGCATCGGGGTTGACGCCGTAGTCTTAATTCTTTACACGGCCTCCACGGTTCTTTCAACCATTATTTACCCGGCCGAAACCAAACTGCTGCCGCTGTTTGTCGCGGAAAAAGACATGCTCCACTTCAACGGCCTGTTCCAGGTGACCTACGGCGTTTTGGACTTAGTTCTGGACGGTTTTGCCACCTTTCTGATTGCGACAACGTCAATCAGCATGACCGTGGTCATCTCCGGCGTGGTTTTTGCGCTGGCCCTGCTGACCTACGGGCGCCTGCAGATTAACGCCCTGGCCAAGGACGTCTTGGAGAGCGAGGAGTACTTCACCGGCTCCTACTGGAAGGACCTGCACGTCGGTTGGCAGACGCTGAAAAATGAAAAGAATATCCTGGAACTGATCCTGCCGCTGTGCGTCGTCAACTTCTTCTACGGTATTTTCGACGTGGGCCTGCCGTATTTTGGGCAGAGCTACGTTCATGACTCGGCAATCGGCTACGGCGGCCTGCTGATGGCCTCGTCTCTGGGCGGCATCGCCGGTGCCTTCCTGGTGCAGCACTTCAAGCTGGGCAAGAAGAGCATGGAATTGTTCATCGCAATTTGCTTTATGAGTGCTGGCGTTTTCCGCCTCCTGGTTCCGCTGACGGCGGGCCTGAGCGTCCTGCTCATCCTGTTGAACTCGGCCATCTCCTCTATGTGGCTCACCATGATGAACACGGACTTTGAGGCCTTGGTGCAGGTCAGCTTCTCGTCTGCGGTGCTGGGGCGCATCGAGACCATCAACGACAGCATCCTGTCCGTCATGATCCCGCTCGGAACGATGGCGGGCGGGCTGGTGGTTGACCGGCTGGGCGCAATCAGCACGCAGTACATTTACGGCGTTACGCTGCTGCTCGCGGCGGTCTACTACCTCGGCGTGGTCAGGCACAAGGCCAAGAAGTAAAAAGAATCCGCATGGCATTAACATGATTATTCATCAGATTATGTTGCTATAGTTTGGCGATGTTTTGATTGAGCATTCAGACTAAAAATAGATATGCCCCTTGAAATTAAAGTAGTTTAATAATTTCTGGTTAAGGACTAACTTCCGATATTAAATCGGGGTTAGTCCTTTCAGCTTGCTTGTTCCGGTGAAGGTAAGTTCTTGAAGGGCTGTTCAAAGCCGTAGAACATATTCCACTTTAAGGTGCCAAAGAAAGCCTACTATCAGTCCGTTGCCTTTGCGCGGTATGGACTGGTGGATGCCACGGCTTTTTAAACCTAAATCTAGTGCTACGTGATAAAGGGACTCATGGTTAACTATGAGTCGCCTAAGAGCCTGCTTTTTAAAATTACTTGTATAAGCAGTGAAAGGTTGATCTAAAACGGCTAGACCGTGACGGTCAATTAAAGCCAACAAATAACCAATATTAGATCTGCCAACCTAATAACGCTGACTTAACTCAGTAGGGTCGATTTGATAATCATGCCAAACATGATAGATTTCAATTTATCTTGTTTAGATAATTTAGACATAAAAATAACCCCCAAATTTGTCCTAAATTTGGGGGTCATATCAACTGGCATTATGCCAGTTTTTTTATTTATCAATATGAATTTCAATCACATGTTGACTTTTGTCAAAAGTTAAAACATACGAAGGATTTTTTTGTTTAACTAATCGTTCAATTACAAAGTCTGTTTCATCTTTACGGACGCGTCGATTGTGATTTTCCAAGACAATCCCGATAGCTTTATCACTTTCGGTGTATATAACAGAAGTATTGCCTAGAGAATATACTTTAACATAATTTACATTAGTGGTATTTAGTTGACTATGAACAAGGTCCCGATAACTATTGGTTACATCTATCAAATGCATGGATTTCACCTGTTTCTTCTAGTAGCTCTTTTTTATTTTAGTATACAACTAATCATAACTTTTTTCTTTAATAAAAAGCATGATTATCATAATTTGCAATAATCATGCTTAGTGAAAAATCAATTTAACTAATTGTTTTCGGTGTTAACCTCGGTATCACCGGTATTTTCATCATTACTAATCACAATCTTGCCATCAGCTACGCTAGCTAATAAGTGCTTAGCTGCAGGATGATCCAATTTATAGTCTGCTACTTTGTCTTCAATCTCTTCTTGAATAGTTCTCCTAAGAGGTCTTGCACCCATAGCAGGATTATAGCCTTCTTCGACTAACTTGTTCTTTGCTTCATCACTAACAGTAATCTGTAAACCTTGGTTTTTAACCATATCGTTGACTTCTGTTAACATCAAATTGACAATTTTTACTAAGTCTTCCTTAGTTAATTCGTTAAATTCGATTACATCATCCAGACGGTTGAGAAATTCCGGCTTAAAGAACTGGCTCATTGAACTTCTTGCTGAATCAGGCTTATCATTAGCATTTTCAGCAGTAAAGCCGACACTGGTATTTTTAATACCCTGACCCGCGTTAGAAGTCATAATGATAATAGTATCTTTAAATGAAACCGTTCTTCCCTGTGAATCAGTTAAACGACCGTCATCAAGTATTTGTAAGAACAAATTCATAACAGCAGGATCAGCTTTTTCGATTTCGTCAAGCAGTATTAGGCTGTATGGGTGACGACGTACTCGTTCAGTAAGTTGTCCAGCTTCTTCATAACCAACATAACCCGGAGCAGAACCGATCAATTTAGAAACAGAGTATGACTCCATGTATTCAGACATATCAAACCGAATTAAAGCATTTTCTGAACCAAACATTTGTTTAGCTAGTTGTTTGGCAAGTTCGGTTTTACCAACTCCCGTTGGTCCTACAAAGAGGAAGGAGCCGATTGGTCTACCAGATTTGTTAAAACCGATCCGATTCCGGCGAATTGCCCGCGCCAACTTGTCAACGGCTTTGTCTTGACCGATAACATGCGCTTTAAGATTTGGTGCCAAGTTTTGTAACTGGTTTTCTTCCTGCTTTTGCAAATCGCCAACAGGGATACCAGTCTTTTCTTCGACAATCTTGTTCATAATCTTACTGGTGATTACCGGAGATTTATCTGGATCAACTTTTTGATCCTTCATTTTATTATATTTTTCAATTTGGTCGCGGTAGTATGCGGCCTTTTCGTAGTCTTCATTCTTTAATGATTCCTGCTTTAATTTTTGCGCTGCTTCAATCCGTTCCTTCATTTTTTCTTTATCAACATAAGGAATGGTTAAATTCATTCGTGAACCAGCTTCATCGAGTAAGTCAATGGCTTTATCAGGTAAAAACCGGTCTTGAATGTAACGCTCAGACAATTCTGCAGCAGCTTTGATCGCATCATCGGTATAGTGAACGTGATGATAATCTTCGTAACGCTTTTGAATACCCTTTAAAATACGGATGGTTTCAGCTACTGACGGTTCTTTGACATCAACAGGTTGGAAACGTCTGGCTAAAGCAGAATCTTTTTCAATTTCGCGATATTCTTTTAAAGTGGTAGCGCCAACAAGTTGTAAGTCACCACGAGCGAGGGCAGGTTTAATGATGTTGCCGGCATCCATTCCGCCTTCGGCATTGCCTGCACCAACGATTTCATGAATCTCATCAATAAAGAGAATAATATCATCATGGCCTTGTACTTCTTTAAGTAGTTGCTGCATACGCTGTTCAAATTGACCACGAATACCAGTACCTTGTACTAATGAAACTACATTTAGTGATATGATTCTTTTATCTTGCAGCTTGGCAGGTACCGAGCCATCGACAATTTGTTGGGCCAAGCCTTCGACTACAGCTGTTTTACCGACACCGGCTTCACCAATTAAGACTGGGTTGTTTTTAGTTCTGCGGTTCAGAATTTCTATCACGCGCGCAATTTCTTTATCACGGCCAATTACTGGATCGATTTTGCCTTTTCTTGCTAGAGCGGTTAGATCTGTTCCGTACTGATCAAGCAGTGACCGACCACCGCCAGCACCATTATTGCCGTTAGCGTTGCCCGGACCACCAGTACTCATTCTAGGATCCCCTGGGTTACCAGCGTTGCCATTATAGTTGAAGAAATCGCTGAGATCGCCGAAGAAGCCGTTATTGTCATTGTTCATATTAATATTTCCTTGTTGTTTAAGTTGTTGATAACATTGTCCACATAAATTAATTTCTCGACGCTGTCCATTAACTTCTGCAAAAAGGTGAATGGAGGCTGGTCGTTTTTGACAGTTTTGACAAAGCAATTATATTACCGCCTTTCATATCAATTTACTAAATTATATAATTAGCACTCGCAATAATCAAGTGCTAAAACTTATTTCTTATTATTTGTAAGTAGCTTAAATATGATAAAATAATTCTAGGCAAAATCAAAAAAATTGCTGTAATGATATCGGTTTAAAAAAAGCGGTGGTAAAATGGATTATCAAAAAATTTTAGAGCAGTTGGCAAATGGGGAACTTGATCATTATGAAGTTGACCCGCAAAATGCTTTTGAATTTCAAGCTGCATTAAGGTCTTTTGGCAAAAGGCAAAATATAACCGGAAAGGCTTTGAGGGGCGGTAAAATAATTTATTCGCAAACCAAGACTGAAGTTTAATGATGTAAACTGTTACATTTATGTTGTCTAATTCACAAAAAAATGATAGTCTAAGTAGGCGAATAGGTATTTACTACCGGTTTGATTTTTTGAATTCAAAGGAGATATATATAATGGAAAAACGCGATTTTCATGTTGTTGCAGAAACAGGTATTCATGCTCGTCCAGCTACATTGCTAGTACAAGCTGCTTCTAAGTTTGGTTCAGATATCAACTTGGAATACAATGGTAAATCAGTTAACTTAAAGTCAATCATGGGTGTTATGTCACTTGGTGTTGGTAAGAATGCTGATGTTACTATCAGTGCTGATGGTGATGATGAAAAAGATGCAATCAATGCTATTTCTGAAACAATGAAAAAAGAGGGTTTGGCTGAATAATGACCAAGACATTAAAAGGAATTGCTGCAAGTGATGGTATTGCTGTAGCACCAGCTTATCTCTTGGTTGAACCAGATCTTTCATTCACCAAAGCCACAGTTAGTGATGTTGATAGTGAATTAGCTCGTTATAAAGAAGCAATTTCAGTTTCTACTGCTGAAGTTGAAAAAATTCGCGATAGTGCGAAGAAGAGTTTAGGTGAAGATGAAGCTCAAGTCTTTGAAGCTCACTTAATGATTCTAAATGATCCTGAGTTTACGGGTGCAATTGAAAATGAAATTAAGGAGCAGAAGGTTAATAGTGAAGCTGCTCTTGATGAAACTGCGCAAAAATTCATTACAATTTTTGAAGGCATGACTGATAACGAATACATGCAGCAGCGTGCAGCTGATGTGCGCGATGTTTCTAAGAGAATCATGGCTCACTTACTGGGTAAAGAATTACCAAATCCAGCTTCTATTGACCATGAAGTTGTGGTGGTTGCTCATGATTTAACCCCTAGTGATACAGCTCAATTAAATAAGAAATACGTTAAGGGCTTTGTAACTGATATTGGTGGTAGAACTGCGCACTCAGCAATTATGGCACGTTCTTTGGAATTGCCAGCAGTTGTCGGTACAGATTCTATTACCAAAGATGTTCAAAATGGTGAGACTGTTGCAGTTAACGGTCTTAATGGTGACGTGATTGTAGATCCAACTGATAGTCAAATCGCTGATTATAAGCAAAAGAGTGCTGATTTCTTAAAGCAAAAGGCTGAATGGGAAAAATTAAAGAATGAACCTTCTGTCACAGCTGATGGCAAGAAATTCACAATTGCTGCTAATATTGGTACACCAAATGATATGCAAGGTGTAAACGATAATGGTGCTGAAGCCGTTGGATTATACAGAACTGAGTTCTTGTATATGGATTCAAAAGACTTCCCGACCGAAGACGAACAATTTGAAGCCTATAAGGAAGTTATTGAAGGAATGCACGGTAAGCAAGTTATTATCAGAACCATGGATATTGGTGGCGATAAGCATCTTGATTACTGGGATTTGCCAGAAGAAATGAACCCATTCTTGGGTGTGCGTGCTATCAGACTTTCACTTCAAAATGAAGAAATCTTCCGTACACAACTAAGAGCTCTTTTGCGCGCATCAACTTATGGTAAGTTGGGAATTATGTTCCCAATGATTGGTACTTTAGGCGAATTACGCAAGGCTAAAGCAATTTTGGCAGAGGAGCAAGAAAAATTAGCAGCTAAAGGCGTTAAAATGGGTTCTGACTTAGAAGTTGGAATGATGATTGAAGTTCCTGCCGCTGCTGTTTTAGCTGATCAACTTGTTAAAGAAGTTGATTTCTTCTCAATCGGTACTAATGACTTGATCCAATACACAATGGCTGCCGACCGTGGCAATGATAATGTTTCTTATCTTTACCAACCAGCCAACCCATCAGTTTTACGCTTAATTAAGCACACAATTGATGCAGCTCATGAAAATGGCATTTGGTGTGGCATGTGTGGTGAAGCAGCTGGAGACAGTACAATGTTCCCAATCCTGCTTTCAATGGGATTAGACGAATATTCAATGAGTGCTACTTCAATTTTGCGCATTAGAAGTTTAATGAAGAAGTTGAACACTAATGATATTAAGGAATTAGCTAATAAAGCTTGTTACGTTTCAGAAACTGCTGAAGAAAATGAGCAGTTAGTTAGTGACTTAATGAAAAAAGTGGACAAATAAATATTGATTAAAAAAAGGATACATTCATAAAAATTTAATGTGTCCTTTTTTAATTTCTTTAATCTTTCTTGGTAAAAAAGTCATAGAATATTCACTTTTAAAAATTACCATAAAATTATAGTTAGTTATGGAAAATCTACTTACAAAAAAGAAGTAGTATGCTATAATAATTTAGAAGACTAATTCTGAAGGAGCGTGAAATATATGGTCAATTTATATATATCTCCGAGCTGTACATCATGCCGTAAAGCAAAGGCTTGGCTAAAAAAACATGACATTCCTTTTAAGGAAAGAAATATTTTTTCTGAGCCTTTAACTAAAGAAGAGCTTTTACAAATTTTACGTATGACCGAAAATGGTACTGAAGAAATTATTTCTACGCGTTCAAGAGCATTTCAACAATTAAAAGTAAATCTTGATGACTTGTCAATCGATCAACTACTTGACTTGGTTGAAAAGAATCCAAGTCTTTTAAGACGTCCAATAATTATGGATGACCGTCGACTTCAAGTTGGCTATAACGAAGACGAGATCAGACGCTTTTTACCTAGAAAAGTCCGTCGTCTTGAACTTGAAGAAATGCAAAAAATTGCAGATCTATAAAATTCATGAAAGTTTAAAATAAAAGCGTTAGTTTTTAAACTAACGCTTTTATTTTATTGGGAAAGTACGCTACAATAGAACAAAGAACCTGATGGAGGTGAGAACTCATGCAAGTAGATCATATTAACGACAACACAATTCGCGTGAGAATAGGTAAAAAAGAACTGGCTAATCGTGGACTTAAAGTTTTAGATTTACTGGGCGATAAAAATAAAATTCAACATTTCTTTTATTCGATTTTGGACGAAATAGATACTGATCACTCATTTAGTCAGGATGCGCCGGTTACTTTTCAAGTAATGCCTAATAACGGTGGACTTGATTTACTTATCACCAAAGTAACAGATAAAGATCGGAATAATTTAGCCCAATTATTTGATAATGATACCGCTAATAATGGGAAGAACAATCAAGATTCACGGAGATCTTTTCTTGATCTGGAAAATGAAGACGAAGGAAATAGTGAAGAAGATACTTCTTCTACTCCTAAGGGTAAGAAGGAATTTTGGAAGTTACAGAAGAAACAGGGATATTGTTTCAACGATCTTAATCAAGTAGTGGAACTGGCTGATAGTCTGTTAGCTGCTGATTTAGAATCCAGTCTTTACTTTGAACGAGGAAAATTTTACCTTGAACTGACATTTACTGATACTGATTATGCAGAAATCAAACCTGCCGACGCATGGGCGATTGCAAATGAATATGGTATTAAGGTTAAAGCAAATGAAATGGCTCGCGTACGTATCAATGGCAAGCGGATAATTGCACATGATGCTTTAGGTTGCTTGCGCCATTATTTTAGCAAAATTAAATAGAAAATATTTTTAATTAGATAGAAGGGCAAGAATTAATTCTTGCCTTTTTTGCGTACTTATTTTTAGGTGATAAAAATGTACGCAGCTTTGTTGAATAATGTCTTAGTATTAGCTGTTGATGAAGCGCAAAAGCAGCAAAATAAAAATTTAAGTCAAAAATATTTTTGCCCGCATTGTCAAAGAGAAGTGCAATTGGTAAACAAAAAAGAGGGGTCATATTTTAAGCATCTTGCTCAAGTGATTAATATGTCTGGGGAAAATAAAGAACATGCTCTAAGTAAAGAACTGCTTTATACAGCTCTTAGAAAAACGCATTTTGATGCACAAATGGAAGCTAGTTTAGCAAATGGGCAATTGCGTGCTGATATTTTGGCCAGCCCAAAACTCGCTTTTGAAATTCAATGTGCTCCTCTTAATAAATCAGAATTTCGTCACCGCCACTTGCTTTACCGGCATTTAGGGGTGAAAGACATTTGGATTGTAGGTAAGAGGCACTATTTAGAACAAAATTTAAAAAAGTCGCAACTTATTTTTTTTCGCAATAATCAAGCATGGCAAGATTATTATTTAGAAATTAATCCGCAACAAAAAATATTGCGCCTTAAATATAACGTCTTATTAGAACCCATTACGAATAAACTTCATTATCAAATACAAGTTTTTAATTTAAATCCAGTTGGATTAAGAAATTTATGGCACTTTCAGCCAGATTTACAAAAATATCAGGTGAACTCGCAAAAGCAAAAAGAGTACCTGCAATTACAACTTGCGCAAAAAAGTTTAAAAGGCCTGCAAATAGCAGAAAAATTATACAAAAAGCGGCAAACCATTGAAGATTTGCCGCCTTGGGTTTTTCAAAATTTTCGCGCTATTAACACTTGTGATAATATCACCAAGTATTTAAATCAAACGTAAGTGTCTAATAGGATAGTAATTGCTTTTTTCTTCATTGATACAGCCGTTACTTTTAAAAAGCTTAACCAGTTTATCATGAGCTAATATTCCTTCCAGCATAATGCCGCTGTAATTACCACTTTCATTGAAAATAATTGTAGTCGGAATATTTCTCACATTAAATTTACGAACTAATTTTTTGTCTTGGAAAATTGAATCGTCAATATAGTGGGCAATCCTGCGATCATTTATGCGATTAAAATTTAAGTTAAGGTCACTAGCAACTTGTCTGGGCAAATCTTCAGAGTATTTATTAAAGTCTTCGCTCATTGCTCTTTGCAGGGCAACTAAATAAGCGCGTGCCTTTTTGTTACCGTATTCAAGTTTAATTGCATGATAATGACGTAGCGCCTGAAAAGACGCAATGGTATATTGCGGTATATCAGTAATTCTTTGACCAGCTTTTTTTCTTCTAATGATGTCTTCTTTAATAACTTTAGCATTTATTACGGGAACAAAATGATAAGAAGAATTAATATTGAGTTCATCAATTGCATCTTTAATTAATGTCTCTGTGTTATAGCAATAAATGCCAACAGGATTCACAAAGAGAAAAATCTCAAACATGATCAGGCTCCTCCAAAACTGATTATTATGTACAACTCTATCAAATACCTATCCTTTGAACAAAAAACATACCTTCTCTATCATATTTTAACACGATGAATGTAAGCGCGTGCAATTTTTGCTCGATTGGTATTGCTTTTGGTTTGAGTAAAACCATATTCTTTCTTTAGCTTATCCAAAACCACGCTAATTGTTTGAGGGTTATTATTTTCTATTTCAAGTTCAAAATCTTCATAGCCGTCGGGATAGGTACTGTCATCAAAGGTCAGCTCACAATTTTCAGGACCATTTGCAAGTATGCGGTGCGTTTTACTATAGGTTTGCAAATTTAGTTGCAGATTATGGTCAAAGTGCTGGTTTAAATATTTACCAGCGCTGTATTTAAAGGTAATGTGCTGATTATTAAGACCATTTTTGACATAATCCTGGGCTTCTTTTAGCGAAAGATTATCATTTATTTCAATCGCCTCATGAAATTTATTTTGCAATGGATTTTGATGAGGCACTTTGAGCGTTTGTTCAGCCCGATCAGAAAAAATACGGATACGGCAACTGATTCTACTTTTTTTGAGTAATCTATTGCTGGTATCGAAGTAATAATTTTCTTGGTTAAAACTTTCTTTTACTGTAAAATCACTACACAGCTTTTGGAAAATTTCTTGTGGTAAAAGTATTTTTGCTTCTATCTCGGTATTTTCTGCCATTAGTACTACTCCATTCTTTTTATAAATATAAAAAGTGTCTATAAAGTATTTTGTACACTTCACTACGAAAATTCAAAATTTAACTCTGAAAAAAATAAATAAATCGAGTAGGTATTCCGCAAATTACTATTCTAATACGATTTCTGATAGAAATGCTATAAGAGTACATATTTGCTAAAATTAATAAATTTATCATAATCTTAAAAGGTTGATTGTGCAAGGAATAAATCCTATGGCTAAAGAAGTTTTTGGAGTTGTGTATAGCTCAAAAAGGGCAAGAATGCTTAAACAAGGTAATCCTATGAAATTGCTATCATATATTTTATGTTAAAATGGATATGCTGTTGAGAAAGGAATTATTTCTATGAATTTTGATTGGGATAATTTTTTATGGCCTTATGATGAGGCCGTGCGAGAATTAAAGGTGAAGTTTCGTTCTTTGAGACAAAGTTTTTTGACTCAAGGTGAACATTCACCGATCGAATTTGTGGTCGGCAGAGTTAAAACTGTTGATTCAATTAAAGAAAAAATGCAAAGGCGTGTTATCAGTCCGGATGTGATTGAGACTGACATGCAGGATATAGCAGGGATACGAATAGTTTGTCAATTTGTAGATGATATATATAAAGTAGTAGACTTAATCCATGAGCGGGATGATATGGAAGTGATTGAAGAACGAGATTATGTTCAAAATGCTAAGCCTTCCGGTTATCGTTCTTATCATATGGTGATTTCATATACTGTCTATTTACCTACTGGATCAAAAAAATTGTTGGCAGAAATACAAATTAGAACTTTGGCAATGAATTTTTGGGCAACTGTTGAGCATACTTTAAATTATAAGTACCAAGGCTCTTACCCCAAAGATATTTCCCAAAGGCTAAAATCCACTGCAGAAACAGCCTATAAACTTGATGAAGAAATGTCTTTAATTAAAGATGAAGTGCAAGAGGCTCAGAAGGTTTTTACCAAAAACAAGGGTAAGGAAAAATAATGAGAATTACAATTGCCCATAACACTAATCAAGAAACTTTAAAAGTGGTAGCGCATTTGCGGAAATTATTAGAAACGAAAAAAGGGGTAGTTTTTGATGCCAAATACCCTGATGTGGTTATTACTGTTGGCGGTGATGGAACCCTAATTAATGCTTTTCATCGTTATGAAAATCAAATAAGCTCAATTCGTTTTATTGGCATTCATACTGGTCATCTTGGTTTTTATACTGACTGGCAAGGCCCTGATGTTGATAAGATGGTGGATGCACTGTTTTTACGAGAACCAGAATCGGCCGCTTATCCATTGCTTGATGTAAAATTACTGACTGAAGCTGGCGAAAAAAAGCACTTTTTGGCGTTAAATGAATCTGCAGTCAAACGGATATCCCATACACTTGAAGCCAAGGTTTATATAGATAACCAGCTGTTCGAAAATTTTCGCGGTGATGGTCTATGTATTTCTACGCCGACCGGGTCAACCGGCTATAACAAGTCAATTGGCGGGGCGGTGATCCATCCTCGGTTAAAAGCGCTGCAAATGGCTGAAATAGCTTCTATCAATAATCGTATTTTTAGAACACTATCTTCACCCATTGTACTTGCGCCAGAGCAGTGGATTACAGTAGTGCCCAAGGCTGATCATTTTGTCATGACTGTAGACGGGCGCCGCATCAATGTCCGTAATGCTAAGAGAATTGATTATCGTATTTCTAGCAAAGAAATACATTTCGATCGTTTTGGACATACTCATTTTTGGTCACGGGTTCAGAGTGCCTTTATTGGAGATGAAGATGACAGTATTTAAAGTTTTGGTACAAGATAAAGCCCCCAAAAAATTAGGGGCTTTTTTATTGAAAAATGGTTTTTCAAAAAGAGCTGTCAATAATGCCAAAAATGCTGGCGGTTTATTGCTGGTCAATCACAAAAGAAGATATACAAATTATCTTTTACATACCGGTGATGAAGTTATTTTCGTGCCAGGTAAAGAAAGGGATAATCCCTGGCTGGTCCCTTCACAAAAACCAGTGGATATTATTAAAGAAACTGATAATTATTTAGTGGTTAATAAACCGGCTGGTATTTTATCCATACCCTCACGCTATGATGATAATGCAGTTGTTAATCAGGTTTTAGGCTATTTTGCTCAAAAAAATGAGCGTGGTGTCAAACCGCATGTTGTTACTCGCCTTGATCGCGATACGTCAGGTTTAGTTCTAATTGGTAAAAATGCTATTGCCCATGCACGTTTTAGTCAAATTCCTAAAACAGACTTTGTCAAAAAATATCATGCAATAGTTCACGGTAATTTTACTCAAAATGAACTGGCTGGCATAATTGATCAGCCAATTGGGCGGAAGGGAACTGCAATAGTGCGCTGTATTGACCCTGAAGGTAAGAGAGCCAAAACCGCTTATCAGGTTATTGCACAACGACCTGGTGCCAGTTTAGTTGAATTACGGTTATTTACCGGGCGGACGCATCAGATTCGTTTACACATGCAATATATTGGTCATCCTCTTTTTGGCGATCCCTTTTACGGTATAGAAGATGATTTTAGCCGGCAGGCACTAAGCTGTTTTTATTTGGAATTCCCAGATCCTTTTAATCCTGCCAAAAAAGTACAAATTGCGATCGCAGATGCATCGGATATGATGAAATTGTGGCAGAGCTTTAAAAAATGATAATAAAAAAGGTTGTCTCTAAATAGAGACAACCTTTTTGTTTTCCTAAATTATTCACTGAAAAGTACGCGTGTACCCTCAGGGACAAAAATATTTTTTTGGATAGGAGTAAGACAGCCATTTTCAGCGTCACGAGTATATAAAGTAGCATTATCAGTATTTTGATTAGTAGCTACCACGTATTTCTCGCTCTCATCCCAGTTAAAGTCACGCGGAAATTCTCCAAAGGTTGAAATCCTTTGCCGTAATTGTAAGGTGTGATCAGCATTAACGGCGAAAACCGTAATAGTATCGTGACCCCGATTTGAAGTATAAATAAATTTGCCATCTCGGCTAATTTTAATTGCTGCTGAACCGTTATGATCTGAAAAATCATCGGGGATTGTTGAATAGGTGGCAATATTTTTAAAATGCCAGTTAGTTTCATCAATTGCTACCAAATTGATCTTGCTTGAAAGCTCACCCACAACGTAAAAGTAACCACCATCAGGACTAAAAACGATATGACGGGTGCCAAATCCAGGCTCATTTTGATATTTAGCCAAGTGTTTTAGTTTGTTGTTATTGAAACTATAAAAATCAACACAGTCATTGCCTAAATCACAACTCACTAAGTTGCCTTGAGGGGTTTCGTCAAAAAAGTGCGGGTGGGGGCCATCTGCTTGTTCTGGACAAGGACCAAGTGTGTCAGCTGTGTGGGTTACTGAATCTAAATAGGTCAAACTACCATCTTGATCGTAAGAAAAGACAGCCAGAACAGCAGTGTGATAATTTGCTGTATAAAGCAGTTTTTTGTTTCTGTTGATCCCGATATAAGCTGGTGATGAACCAGGGGTCAAGTATGAATCTTTTTCCGTATATTGACCATTGACTAATTCAAATGAACTAATGCCGCCTTTATCCCCAGCATTGTTAATAGTAAAGATGAATTTGTCATCTTGTACGAAATAAGTTGGTCCACCAACCTTAATTACTTCTTTAGCAGGCCCCATTTGCATTTCCAGGCCGTCTGCTTTTTTAAGCGGCAATTCATAGATTCCTGTGGCCTTTTTCTTGGTATACCCGCCAATTAATAATTTCATGTTTGAAAAGCCTCCAATTTAATTTATAATTGTTTCAATAATTAGTATAGCATGACATGCAATTGTAAAAATTTTGAACAGCTCAACATATATAAAAAGTGTTAAAGTATGTTGTCAGTTATATTAGTTACTATAAACAAAAAATATGAATTTAAGAGGTATGTTGAAAATGGATGAAAATAAAATTCGGGAGCTTTATGCCAAGAATGATATTTCTGAAGTTTATACTAATCTTCACTCATCTTCTGCAGGTCTGACTTCTGCAGAAGCAACCGCAAGATTAGAAAAATACGGTCGTAACGAAATTAAAAAGTCGCAAGAAGAATCAGAATGGAAAGCATTTTTTAAAAATTTCATCAGTATGATGGCAATTTTATTATGGATTTCTGGTTTAGTTGCTATGTTTAGCGGAACAATAGAGCTGGGAATTGCAATCTGGCTGGTTAATATTATTAACGGTCTCTTTAGTTTCTGGCAGGAGCGAGCAGCTAAGAGAGCCACAGATGCTCTGAATAACATGTTACCGACCTATGTTCAGGCCATACGTGATGGCAAAAAAATACAGATTGATGCTAAGGAATTAGTTCCGGGCGATGTTTTCATTCTACAAGCTGGTAATGCTATTCCAGCTGATGCCAGACTAATCACTGCTAATTCCATGCAAGTAGATCAAAGTGCTTTAAACGGTGAATCTGTTCCAGAATCTAAGACAACGGATTATGCTCCTGGAGAAGGCAGCTATGCGGAGACCGACTTGGTCTACTCCGGCACAACTGTTGGGTCTGGGACAGCACGTGCAATTGCTTTTGCCACGGGAATGAATACTGAATTTGGTAAAATTGCCCAGTTAACACAAAAGCAGAATAAGGTAGATAGTCCTTTGACTCAGGAACTCAACCGCTTAACTAAGCAGTTATCCTTGATTGCTGTTTCGATTGGTATCGTCTTTTTGATCGCTGCCATTTTCTTTGTTAAGTATCCGTTTGCTAAAGCATTTATTTTTGCTTTAGGGATGATTGTTGCGTTTATCCCAGAAGGATTATTGCCAACTGTTACTTTAAGTTTGGCTCAAGGGGTTAAGCGCATGGCTAAAAAGCATGCCATAGTTAAGGAATTAAACTCTGTTGAAACTCTGGGAGAAACTACGGTTATTTGTTCTGATAAAACTGGAACTTTAACTCAAAACCAAATGACTATCCACTATTTGTGGACTCTTAAAAATGAGTATAGAGTTACTGGTAATGGTTATGTGAATAACGGGCAAATTGAACTAAACGATAAACAGCTTTGGTACGAAGAAAACCCAGATTTACATAAACTGGTACAAATTGCATCTTTAGATAATGATACTGCTGTTCAGCCAAGTAAAGTAAGGGGCGGAAAACCAAAGATTTTGGGAACGCCTACCGAGGCTTCTTTAATTATTATGGCTGAAAAAGCCGGCTTTGATCGGCAAAAGGTTTTGGTCAAATACCCCCGTTTACGTGAATTACCGTTTGATTCTAACAGAAAGCGGATGTCTACTATTCATCGCTGGAATGATCACCAATATATTATTTTTACTAAAGGCTCATTCAGTGATGTGATCAAACAATGTGATCAAGTTCAGGTTGACGGTAAAATTCGGGAAATGACACCTGATGATAAGAAACGTGCTCAACAATATAATGCTGAATATGCTGCTAAAGGTTTAAGAAGTATGGCGATGGCTTATAGAATTGTTGACAAAGTAGATACCGATGTCACTAAGTTAACCATCGAGTCAGCTGAACAGCACTTAGTGTTTGTTGGACTTACCACTATGAGCGACCCGCCACGTCCAGAGATATACAATGCAGTCAAACGTTGCCACGAAGCAAAAATCAAAATTATTATGGTTACGGGCGACTCGAAATTAACTGCAAAATCTGTTGCAGTGCAGATTGGTCTAACTTCTGATAAAGCTCGGGTTATTTCTGGTGACGAACTAGAGTCTATGAGCGATGCTGATTTACGTGAGGCTTTAAAAGGCGAAGTTATTTTTGCCAGAGTTGCTCCTGAACAAAAATACAAAGTTGTTAAAACATTGCAGGAGAATGGCGAAATCGTCGCGTCTACCGGTGACGGAGTTAATGATGCTCCTGCATTAAAACAAGCGGATATTGGTATTGCAATGGGTTTGTCTGGTACTGATGTTGCCAAAGATGCGGCCAATATTATCCTAACAGATGATAACTTTGCTTCAATTGTAGCCGCAATCGAAGAAGGTAGAGCTGTTTATAGTAATATTCGCAAATTTTTGACCTATATTTTAACTTCAAACGTACCTGAGGCCTTTCCTTCAATCTTGTTCCTGTTTTCAGGAGGCGCAATACCACTGCCAATGACTGTTATGCAGATTCTAACAGTCGATTTAGGAACGGATATGCTTCCAGCATTGGGATTAGGCGAAGAAGCAGTTGATCCTGATGTTATGAAACAAGCACCGCGGCAGCGCAACGAACACTTGCTTAATAGAAGCGTCATTATCAAGGCATTTTTATGGTATGGTTTGATTTCCAGCGCGATTTCAGTCGGAGCTTATTTCTTCGTCAATTTTCAAAATGGGTGGCCACAAAATCCGTTAGCCGCTAGCGGCCAAGTTTACATGCGTGCTACTACTATGGTATTAGGGGCAATCATTTTTACGCAAATCGCCAACGTATTGAATTGTAGAACAAACAAGGTTTCACTTTTCAAAAAAGGCTTGTTTAGTAATAAGAGTATTTGGTTTGGCATCCTTTTCGAAATTCTTTTATTCTTTTTATTAACGGTTACTCCAGGATTGCAACAGTTATTTAATACTACTAGATTATTACCTGTTGACTGGATATTCCTATTTTGTTTACCAGTACCGCTGGTCATAATTGATGAAATAAAGAAATGGCTTTTATACCATCAAAAATAAAGAAGTCACAAAGAAAACCGCTTATATATTAGTTAAGCGGTTTTTGTTATGCTAAAATTAGAGCTTAAGGAGAGCAAAAAATGAAGTGGACAGCAACTATTACAAAAATTGGTAAACAAGCTATTGAACCTAAGGGTAATATGGTGATTTTATTTGGCGAAAATGTTACTCCAGAACTGGTAGACGTTTCCGTTATTCAAAAATTCGATCCTCAAACCCCTTTAGCTAGTTTTATTATGAAAAAAGGCGACACAATTACAATTGATGGTCAAACCTATGTGGCCGATTTTGTCGGTGCCATGGTTACCAGTGATATGCGCGCTTTGGGTCATGTCACATTATTTTTTAATCAGAAAAAGTCTAAAAATCCTTTAGCAAATGCCGTATATTTCACAATAGAGGATAAGCAGACAATACCTGAATTTAAAATTGGCGATGATATTGTATATGAACACATTTGATTAGGATGATTTGATGGACTACGAGAAAAAACATAAAAAGAGAACCATCTTTCAAAAATGGTTTTTAAATAACAGATTTAGTATTGCTTTACTAAATATTTTGTTGTTCTTCCTTGTAATTTGGTTATTCAACAAAATTTCATTTGTTCTTAACCCGGCAAAAGTTTTCGTGAGTGCAATTTTACCACCACTGATGCTGGCTTTAATTCAATTTTATATTATGAACCCGCTGGTAGACATTTTAGAGCGGAAATTTAAGGTGCCGAGACTGATTACAATCTTGGGACTATTTATTCTAGTGGCAATTTTATTGGTTTGGATTGTGAATACTTTGCTACCAATAGTTCAAAGTCAAATTAATTCTTTAATTGTACATTGGCCGCATATTTGGAAAGATGCGACCAACGCTGTGCAAGATGCACTAAGCAATCCACAACTACATAGTGTGAAGGGCAACATTAACGATGCTATTAATCGTGCACAAGATATGCTCTTTAAGTCAGGTCATGAGGCAGTCAATGCGGCGTTAAGCAACATTTCGTCAGCAATTAGTGTTGTGACTATTATCGTTATGACTTTACTTACCGCACCTTTTATTCTGTTTTTTATGTTAAAAGATGCTCATAACTTGCGCCCATACTTAATGCAATTTGCTCCAAAGCGCTGGCAAAAAAGTTTCGGTGAACTTCTTTACGATATTAATACTGCACTGGCATCTTATATTAGGGGACAGCTTACTGTTGCCTTTTGGGTCGGAGTCATGTTTGCCATTGGTTACAGTATCATTGGCCTACCGTACGGCATTGCCCTTGCAGTTTTAAGCGGTATTCTTAACCTTATTCCATATTTTGGTACTTTTATTTCCTTTATACCTGTAATCGTGATTGCTATCATGCTTTCTGTACCAATGGTAATTAAAGTTTTGGTTGTTTTTGCAATCGAACAGACCATTGAATCAAGGGTTATTAGTCCTTTGGTAATGGGAAACAAGATGGAGATGCACCCGGTAACCACTATTTTATTATTAATAGGTTCAAGTTCTGTTTGGGGACTTTGGGGCGTCATCTTTGGTATCCCAATTTATGCTATTTTAAAAATCATTATTTTACGTGTGTATAATTACTATCGTAAAGTTTCACAAGTTTTTAGAGAAGATGAGGTTGAAGAAACTGTACCAGTGATTTCTGATAACGACAAAAGTGTCAACGGCGATCAAGCTGAAAAAAAGTCTAAAAAATAAGTTAGGCTTTTAGTGAATTTTTGGTTAAGGAGAAGAAAGAGATTGACAAATCACGTAGTTTTATATGAACCACTAATGCCTGCAAATACAGGTAATATTGCCCGAACATGTGCTGGAACTAATACTGTTCTTGACCTGATTGAGCCCCTAGGGTTTCAAATTGATAATAAAAAGATGAAACGGGCCGGACTAGACTACTGGGATAAAGTAGATGTTCGGCTACATGATGATCTTAACGCTTTTTTAAATCAACTTGGCCCCAATGATGAAATGTACCTTATTTCCAAGTTTTCATCTAAGAATTACGCACAAGTTGATTATACTGATCCCGCAAAAAATTATTATTTTGTATTTGGCAAAGAAACTACTGGTTTACCAGAAACGTTTATGCGAGAATATTATGAACGCAATTTGCGCATCCCGATGTCCAATAATATTCGTTGCTATAATCTAGCTAATTCAGTGGCAATTGTTTTACTTGAAGCTTTGCGGCAGCAAGGTTTTCCTAATTTGGAAACTTCTCATCATTATGAAAATGATAAGTTGAAGGACAGCTATAATCGCCCTGAACGCTATGAACGCAATTTAGGAGGAAAATAAGATGGATTTTGAAAAAGAAACTCCTGTTTTGGTTAAAAATTTCCATTATGACATTAATGAAGAACCTGAAGTCAAAGATCAGGTGAACTTTGGACTTAAAAAAGTCGAAAAGCAAAATGAAGATGGTACAACTGACGCTGGTGTAGATGGCAGTTATTTTGACGTCACCGTTGTTTTCGATGTTGCACCAGCACCAGGAGAATTTGCAGTTAGTGGCATGATTAGTCAGATTGTCAAAATAAAAGATTACTTTGGCGATGGGAGCGATCTCGGTAAGGCTGATTACCAGCTTCTTAGCCGTCCCCTAGTTGAATACATTGAAACTTTAACTTATGAAGTTACTCAGATTACTCTTGATAAACCAGTTAATTTGAACTTCAAAGCTAATTTTTAAGTTGTGAACTGGTAAGATCATGCCTAGAAAGAAAAGGAGAAAAAATACCAAAGTCGCCAACAAGAAACAGACCAATGGGCTCATGTGGGCAATTATTGGACTTGCACAAATTATTATTGCTGTCTTAGCTTTTGCTAAATTTGGAATGTTAGGAAAGCAAATTGCCAATGTGTTTCGGCTCTTTTTTGGCGACTCTTATTTACTTGCCGCTGGAATTTGCATTATTTTTGGTTTGGTGATGCTTATTTATAACAAGCCAATGCATTTTAAATTTAAGCGCAGCTGTGGCCTGTTTTTAGCTATTTTAGGTTTTTTGCTGATTCAAAGTAGCCTCTTTTTTGAACATGAATTGGTAAATAATGCTTTTATGAATGCTTTTTGGCATGAAATGGCAGCAGAGTTTAGCAGAATAGCAGTGACTAAATCTGTAGGCGGCGGCATAATTGGTGCATTGTGCTATCAAATATTTTATCCGCTGCTAGGGCATATTGGTCTCAGAATTATCGCCATCTTACTAATTCCTAGTGGCATTTTGATGTTTTTTGACGTTAAATTTGCTACGCTGATCAAGAAGTTTCAATCCTTCAGCCAACTTTTTATAAACAAGAATAAAGCAGCTGGTTCTAAGATAAAGGACAAGTACAGTTTATTAAAGGAAAGACAGGAACAAAAGAAAGAGCAGGAAAATGCACGCAATTTGCGCGATCCGCTTTCTGATAATTCAACAATTTTTCCAGACGTAGAAGACTTTTCAGTTGATGATGTTCCAACTGAAAATAGTACTGCTGCAACTGGCGTAAATGATTTTGATTCCGGCAGTGCTGAATTTGATGATGTCCCTGAACATGAACCAGTAGAGCCACAGATACAAGTTGCCAGCCAAAATAATATTGCTAAGAAGCAAACTCATCAGGAACCGTTAAAAAATGCTACTAAATTACCACGTTCTCATTCATTTATTGCAGAAGATCAAAAACTCAAGCAGGATTTAGCAGCTGTTGATCATGGCGAATTTAATAAAGAGCAAGAAGTAAGTGCAGATTACCAAAAGCCACCGTTGAACTTGCTCGACAATGTGAGAAATATTGATCAAAGTACTGATAAAGCTCTTATTCGCCAAAATACGCAAACTTTACAATCAACATTTAAGAGTTTTGGCGTCAAGGTAATTATCAAAAGGGCGATTTTAGGTCCAACGATTACGCGTTATGAGGTTCAGCCTGCGGTTGGCGTCAAGGTTAGTCGTATAGTCAATTTAGCTGACGATTTGGCACTGGCCTTGGCCGCGAAAGATATTAGAATAGAAGCACCTATACCAGGTAAGCCCTATATTGGTATAGAAGTGCCAAACAAAAATACTTCAGTGGTGGCATTTAAAGATGTTATGCAAAATCAAGACAGGAAGGCTAAAAAGGATCCAATGCAGGTGCCTTTAGGTAAAGACGTAAGTGGTCAGACTATTTCTGGTGATTTGACTAAAATGCCCCATCTTTTAATTGCCGGTTCGACCGGATCAGGAAAATCTGTAGCCATAAACACTATTTTAACCAGCATTTTGATGAAGGCATTACCAGACCAGGTCAAACTGATTTTAATTGACCCTAAAATGGTTGAACTTTCTGTTTACAATGGAGTGCCCCATTTATTAATTCCGGTTGTGACGGATGCCAAACTTGCGGCAAATGCACTAAGTAAAGCTGTCAAAGAAATGGAACGCCGTTATAAGCTTTTTGCAGCTGGTGGCGCCCGTAATATGAGCGAATATAATGAAAAAGTGCGTCTAAATAATCAAGATAAGTCAAAGCCGGCTATGAAACCTCTACCTTATATTTTGGTTGTAGTTGACGAACTTAGTGACTTAATGATGGTTGGTGGTCGTGATGTTGAAGGTGCTATTGTACGTTTAGGGCAAATGGCTCGTGCTGCCGGTATTCACATGATTTTGGCAACGCAAAGGCCAAGTGTGGACGTCATTACCGGATTGATTAAAGCAAATGTCCCTTCACGTATCTCTTTTGCAGTTTCAAGTGGAATTGATTCACGAACTATTTTGGATCAAACTGGTGCTGAAAAATTGCTGGGCAGAGGAGATATGCTTTATATGCCTGTTGGTGCTTCAAAGCCTGAACGTATTCAAGGGGCATTTGTTTCTTCTCATGAAGTTGAAAATGTAATTTCATGGGTCAAAAAGCAGCAAAAGCCGGAGTATGACAAGGGAATGATTCCGCAAAAGGGTCAAGAAACCTCTGAAAATAAAGAAGAAGAACCTGAAGATGAATTTTATGATCAAGCCGTTGACCTGGTTAGACGTCAGCAAACTGCCAGTGTTTCTCTTTTACAAAGAAGATTCCGTATTGGCTATAACCGTGCTGCCAGAATAGTCGATGCTATGGAAGAAAAGGGCGTAGTAGGTCCATCTGAAGGCTCTAAACCACGTCAAGTATTGTTACCACCTAAAAAAGAAGGCGAACAGGACTAATTTTTAAGAAAGTTTATTGACTCGTTTTAATAGTTCAAATTTACAAAAAAATAATGGTAAAATAAAATCGAATATGAATGCATAACTGATTTTGTTCTATAATGACAGACATTTACTGCTGTGCGGTCATCTTCAAAATCTGAATTCATAAAAATAAGTTTAAAAGGAATGTTGTAATTGCAACGAGCGATAGTATTTGGTGCAACTGGTGGGATTGGTCAGGCAATATGCACAGACTTGGCCAGTGCTGGTTGGTCACTTTATGTCCATTGCAGTCAAAATTGGCAAAAAGCCTGCACAATAGCTCAAAAATTAAGTCATAAATATCCCCAGCAGGATTTTATTCCTGTCAAACTTAATTTTCTGGCTAAAAATGACGAATTAAAAGAATTTGTTAACGGGCTTTTACCAGTTAATGCCGCTGTTTTTGCTCAGGGTATTACAGATTATAGCTTTGTCAGCAGTCAATCTTTGACGAGAGTTGATGAAATTTTACAAGTCAATTTGACTGTGCCGGTTAAATTAATTGGGCTGCTTGAGCCAGCTTTGATTAAAAATGATTATAGTCGAATTGTATTTCTGGGCTCTGTTTATGGTGGCTCAGGGAGTGCTATGGAGGCAGTTTATAGCACTTCTAAGGCTGGGCTTGCTCGTTTTGCACAAGCTTATGCCCGTGAAGTCGCTTCAGCTAATTTAACTGTTAATGTCGTTGCCCCGGGAGCTGTGAATACTGCAATGAATTCAATGCTCGCTCCTGAAGCAATGGAAGAAGTTAAAGGCGAAATACCAGCTGGCAGGTTAGCTGAAGGCAAAGATATTTCTTATTGGGTTAAAACGCTACTTGATGCCCAATCCAGCTATTTAACTGGGCAGACAATTTACGTCAGCGGCGGCTGGCTTATTTAAATATAAAAATAATATTGAGTATATGTTATACTCAAAGAGTAAATTATAGATTTAAAGAGGTAACTATGGCAGATATCGGAGATAAATTACGCAGTGCCAGAGAGGCAAAGGGACTTTCAATTGAAGATATTGAAAAAGCAACCAAGATTCAAGGCAGATATCTGACGGCAATTGAGCAAAATGATTTTGATAAACTTCCTGGTGATTTTTACGTAAGAGCTTTTATCAGGCAATATGCTCAAATAGTTGGATTAGACGGCAAAAAGCTTTTAAGTGAATATCATGATGATATTCCTAAATCTGAGCCAGATGAGTTTGTTGAAGATTCAATTGATAATAAAAGCGAAGAAGTTAGCAAGACAACCAATAGTAAGAAAAAGATCTGGCAAGATTACCTTCCGCGGATTATCGTTGGGTTAGGAATTGTTGTCGTTATTCTAGTCTGCTATGTTGTCTATGCCCATTTTTCATCCAGTCGCAATGACAATAATAATGCTGCTAACGATGTAACAGTTTCTTCTGATAATGGCAAACGTCATCATAAGACTAAAAAAGTTAAAAAGAAGACTGTTAAAATTAAAGAATTAGCTACAAATCAATATCAGATTACTGGTTTAAAAAATAACCGTAACTTAGTTGTGCGTGCTGGTAATCAGGCAACTACTGTTTCAATAGCAATGAACGGAGTTAACCAAAGTAGTCAAACTTTGACTGCGGGTCAAAAGCACACGTTGAGAATTCCTGAAACAGCACAAACAGTGGTTGTGACTTTTAGTAACGCGCTAAGTACATCTATTACAATTGGTGGCAGAAAAGTACCATATAACGCTCAAAGTTCAAATCTTGCTTTAACTTTCTATATTGGTAAGAGAACTAATAGTCAAACTAACCAAACTCAGCAGAATCAAAATAATTCTGGTACCACAAATCATAATTCTGAACATAATAGTTCAACTAACCAAAGTCAAGAACATAATCAGTCTACTACCAACCATAATAACGGCAGCAGCACTAATAATTCTGGTTCAACAAGTGGTCAACAAAACAATCAAACTAACCAAAATAACCAGAATAATAATCAATCAAATCACGAAAATAATCAGACGAATAACAACCAAAATACCAATACTCATAGCGGTCATTCTGGAAATAATTCATCTGATGGAAATGATCGTAATGAATAGTTATTATAGTGGGAGGAAAAGTTAAGAATGAATTTGCCTAATAAGTTGACGGTTTTTAGAATTTTGCTAATACCAGTCTTTATGTTAATTGTTATTTTCGGTGGTAATGCCAGTTTTCAATTTGCTGGGAAAACTATCTACTGGAAATTAATTATTGCTGCTATTGTTTTTGCAGTTGCTTCAGCAACTGATTGGTTTGATGGTCACATTGCCAGATCACGCAATTTGGTTACTAATTTCGGTAAATTTGCTGATCCGCTGGCAGACAAAATGCTTACCATGACAGCTTTTATCATGTTAATTTCCTTGAAATTAGCTCCAGCATGGGTAATAGCTATTATTGTTTGTCGCGAATTGGCTGTTACTGGCTTACGACTGATATTGGCAGAAAACAAAGGGCAAGTTATGGCAGCTGCTATGCCCGGTAAAATAAAAACTACTTGCCAAATGTTATCCATCATCTTTCTATTAATTGGTGATATCTATAATATTGGTACAATCTTGCTTTACATAGCTTTGATCTTTACTATTTACTCTGGTTGGGATTATTTCCACAGCTCATGGGATGTTTTTGAAGGCTCCATGTAAATTAAGTAAAAATTAAATATTAAAAAAACACTAACCATGTTAGTGTTTTTTTGCATGAATTCAGGATCATACTCTGCTGTTAAGATGAAAGGTGATTGCTTAAGCGTAAATTAATTGTTAGGATTAAATTAAAAGAATATTGAAGAAGGGGGAAATTTTATGGTAGAAAAAATACCAGTGGTTGAATTTAAGGATGTGTCCAAAATATATCCTAAGATGAAGAATCCAGCTGTTAATCATATTAGTTTTGAAATTGATCAGGGTGATTTTTGCTGCCTGATTGGCACCTCTGGTTCAGGAAAGACTACTTTGATGCGAATGATTAATCGCATGAACAGTGTAACTAAAGGTGAAGTACTTGTTAACGGAAAAAATGTCAAAAGTTTTAATCCCGTCAATTTAAGACGTCACATTGGTTATGTGATTCAAAATAATGGCCTAATGCCACACATGACGATCAAAGAAAACATCGTTCTAGTTCCTAAATTGTTGAAGTGGCCTAAAGAAAATTTGAATGCCGAGGCTAAAAAATTAATTAAAATGGCTGAATTACCAGAATCATATTTGGATCGTTATCCAACTGAACTTTCTGGCGGGCAGCAACAAAGAATTGGTGTAGTTCGTGCACTAGCAGCTAATCAAAATTTAATCTTAATGGATGAGCCTTTTGGAGCTTTGGATCCTATAACGCGGGAAAGTTTGCAAAATTTGGTGCAAAGCCTGCAAATGCAATTAGGCAAAACAATTGTTTTTGTAACTCATGATATGGATGAGGCTTTAAAGTTAGCTACTAAGGTAGTTGTATTACATGATGGAGAGCTGGTACAAGTAGGAACACCGGATCAAATATTGCATCATCCGGCAAATGAATATGTCAAAAGCTTAATTGGTAAAGAACGTTTATCAGAAGCAAAATACGAAACTGTTAAAGTCAAAAACGTGATGTTAACTAATCCGACAAAAATTGATTTGGGTGCTTCACTATCTGATGCTTTGACGATGATGAAAGAAAATCGTGTGGACACTCTTTTGGTAGTAGATCATGATGATCATTTAAAGGGCTATATTTCAATTGATGATCTTCAACGTAACTATTCCCCAACAAATAGTGTTAGTGATATTTTAATAACCAAACTAGGTACAGTAGGACCTGAAGAATATTTGCGTGATAATTTCAGTCGCATCATGAGCCGGAATAAGAGTTATATACCTGTCATTAATTCAGATAAAAAATTAGTTGGTATTCTGACCCGCTCAAGTTTAGTTAACGTAGTTTATGAAAAGATATGGGGAGATAAAAGCCCATTAAAACAGCAATCAGAAAAAGAGGCGAAATAATATGTCTGCCTTTTTTGTACAACATGGTTCGGAACTATTAGTCAAAACGTGGCAGCAAATATACATTTCTGCCATTTCTTTAGCTTTGGGAATAATTGTTGCTATTCCCTTAAGTATTATTTTAATGAAATTTCCGCGAGTAGCTAAAATAGTAATTGCTATTGCTAGTATGTTACAAACCATTCCTGCTCTAGCACTTCTGGCAATGATGATTCCTTTCTTTGGTGTAGGGCGCTTGCCAGCAATAATAGCACTTTTTTTGTATAGTCTAATGCCTATTTTACGTAATACTTATGTTGGTCTCACCGGGGTAAATCAAGATACGATAGATTCTGCCCGGGGTTTAGGTATGACTAATATGCAATTAATTTTAAAAGTTGATATTCCTTTAGCAATGCCTGTCATTATGGCGGGAATCAGACTCTCTGCTATTTATGTTATTGCATGGGCTACTCTTGCTTCATATATTGGAGCAGGTGGTTTGGGCGACTTTATTTTTAACGGACTTAGTCTATATCAAACTGACCTGATTTTTGGGGGTACTATTCCTGTAATTATTTTAGCCCTGTTAACAGATTATCTATTAGGTAAACTTGAACGTAAACTAACGCCAAAGGGAATATAGGGAGGTGCTAATCATGAAAAGATATTTGCAAAAAATATTAGTGATGATTACTGCCTTTTTAATATTGATAACCACGAGTGCATGTGGATTACCCGGTCTTTCTGATAGTGAAGGCAGTCAAGAAAATATCAGAATAACGGCACTTACTACTACTGAATCTCAAGTTATGGCCAATATCATTGCGCAACTTATTGAACACGAAACATCATATAAAACCTCAATAGTTAATAATTTGGGCTCTGCACCAATGCAGCATCAAGCTTTATATCGTCATGATGCTGATATACAAGCTGCCGCTTACGATGGTGGCGAACTAACTGCCAATCTATTGTTACCGGCAATTAAAGATTCTCAAAAAGCAAATAACACTGTCAGACGGGAAGTAAAGAAAAGATGGGATCAAACTTATTTACACACCTATGGCTTTGCAAATAATTATGCTTTTATGGTGAGAGCCAAAGACCAAAAGAAATATCACCTTTACAAAATTTCTGATTTAAAAAAGGTCAAAGATAAGTTTTCTGTTGGTATAGCTTCTGAGTGGATCAATGCTCCCGGTGTGGGTTATCCTGCATTTCAAACGGCCTATGGCATTACTTTTACTAAAGCTCATCCTATGAATATTGGCTTGGTATATTCTGCTTTAAAGAGCGGCAAAATGGATGTCATCTTGGGTTATTCTACGGATGGCCGCATCGACAGTTATCACCTGCACTTGTTAAAAGATGATAAACATTTCTTTCCCCCATATAATTGTGGCATGTTAATTAATAATTATATATTAAGGCAGCACCCTGAATTAAAACCAATACTGAAACGCTTGGTTGGAAATGTAAGTGTGCATGATATTCGTAAAATGAATTACCAAGTAGATGATAAACTGCTTGAACCAGCTACTGTAGCTCACCAGTTCTTGGTAAAACATAATTACTTTAGGGGGGAGAAATAATGTCTCATTTATCTTTATGGCAACAATTTATTTATTATTACGCCCATAATGGCAGTTACGTATTAACACAATTTAATCGCACTTTTTTAATTTCAATTTACGGTGTTCTATTTGCTGCGGTGATCGGTATTCCTGTGGGAATTTTTATCTCTCGTAATGGTCATTTAGGTGATTTTGTGGTTGGAATTGCCAACTTTATCCAAACCATTCCTTCCCTTGCTCTCTTATCTATTGTCATGATTGGTTTAGGGTTAGGCGTTATGACCGTGATTGTCACAGTGACGCTTTATTCACTTTTGCCCATAATTAAAAACACTTATACTGGCATGAGTAACGTCAACAAAAACGTCATTGATTCAGGAAAAGGAATGGGCATGACTAAGTTTCAGTTACTTTATATGGTGCGCTTGCCTTTATCGATGTCAGTGATAATAGCCGGTTTAAAAAATGCGCTGGTAATTGCTATTGGTATTACATCAATTGGTTCATTTGTCGGTGCTGGCGGATTAGGTGATATTATTATTCGTGGTACTAATGCCACTAATGGTAGTGCAATTATATTAGCTGGTGCTCTCCCTACAGCCTTGATGGCGATTTTAGCTGACATTATTTTGAATTTTCTCCAAAAACTGTTACAACCAAAAGGGTTAAAGAAAATAAATTAAAAAAAGGCCGAAAATTTTGCGTAATTATTATTGTGAATAAAAATATTAAACATTTGTTCGCTTTTTCCTTGCAAATATACACTAAAGCAAAGTATAATTATTAGGTACTAAAATAATGAAACTAATTAGAGGAGGACAAAGTCTTGGCCAAAGATGAAAAACAGGCCGCATTGGAAAATGCGCTTAAGAAAATTGAGAAAAATTTTGGTAAAGGCGCCGTTATGCGAATGGGCGATAAGGCCGATACTAAGATTTCGACTATTCCCTCAGGCTCGCTTGCTCTTGATGCAGCCTTGGGTGTTGGCGGCTATCCCCGGGGTAGAATTGTAGAAATATATGGACCAGAGTCTTCTGGTAAAACTACTGTTGCGCTACATGCGGTAGCTGAAGTGCAAAAAAGAGGCGGAACTGCTGCTTATATTGATGCTGAAAATGCCATGGATCCGGCATATGCCGAAGCTTTAGGCGTTGATGTTGACTCACTAATCTTATCTCAACCCAATACTGGTGAAGAAGGATTGCAAATTGCTGATACTTTAATTACAAGTGGCGCAATTGATATTTTAGTTGTTGATTCGGTTGCAGCACTTGTACCTCAAGCCGAAATTGACGGAGAAATGGGCGATAGCCATGTTGGTCTGCAAGCTCGATTGATGAGCCAAGCCCTCCGTAAACTTTCTGGTAATATCAATAAGACTAAAACTATTGCGATTTTTATTAACCAAATTCGTGAAAAAGTCGGTATTATGTTTGGTAATCCTGAAACTACCCCTGGTGGTCGTGCGCTTAAGTTCTACGCAACTATTCGATTGGAGATTAGGAGAGCTGAAAAGATTAAGCAAACTGGTGGTGAAATCACCGGTAACCGTGTGAAAATTAAAGTTGTCAAAAATAAGGTTGCCCCACCGTTTAAAGTTGCTGAAGTTGATATGATGTACGGCAAAGGTATCTCTCAAAGTGGTGAACTTCTTGATATGGCAGCCGACAAAGACATTATCGCAAAGGCTGGTTCATGGTATTCATATAACGATGAACGAATTGGACAAGGGCGCGAAAACGCTAAAAAGTATCTGGAAGATAATCCGGAAATTTATGATGAAGTGCAGAAGCAGGTTCGTCAGGCCTACGGTATTGATGAGGAATCAGTTGCTGAGCGCGAAGACCCAGAAAAAATAAAAGAGAAAAAAGCTAAAAACGCTGCAAATACAGAAAAGGAAGCTTCTGCTAAAAAAGAAGCCGACAGCAAAAGCAATTAGTTTTGAAGAAATAGACCTTGACTTGTGAAAACAAGTTAAGGTTTTTTCTTGTCGTTTGACATAATCCCCGTGGTTCTTTATCATTAATATTGTGTGAATAATCTAAAAAAATAAAAAAAGGCGATAGAAATCATGACAAGTAAATTTTTGATTCCCGTCGCGATTGCTATTATTTCAATTATATTAGGCATAGTTATTGGTTATGTTATCCGTAAAAGTGCTTGGGAGAAAAAAGCCCGGAACGCCCAAAACGATGCCGATCATATTTTAAGCGAAGCTAAAGCACGAGTTGATGCTGCAAAAGCTGAAGTCAATGCACAGAAGCAAGCAGCTGATGCTATAAAACAAAGTGCACAAAACACAAAGAAAGAAAAGATTCTTGAAGCGCAAGAGCAAATTCAGGATTACCGACAAAAAGTTGAAGATGAATTAAACGATAAGCGTGATACGATTGCGCGTGATCAAAATCGTTTAACACAAAGAGAGGATACTCTCGATCATAAGAACTCTTTGCTAAAAGAAAAAGAGGACGATTTAGCTAAAAAAGACGAACAGTTAGAAAAAAAGCAAACTGAATTAACCACTAAATTACAAAAAGCTGATGAATTAGTTGAACAGACTTCACAAAAGCTTTATGAAGTAGCTCATTTAGACAAGGAACAGGCCAAAAAGCTGGTTCTAAATCAATTAGCAGATGAGCTAGTTAAAGAGCGGGCTGAAATGATTAGCAACAGCAATGAAGAAGTAAAAGCGAAGGCTGATCATTATGCTCGTAAAATAATTATTGATGCTATTCAAAGCAGCTCAGCTGATACAGTGGCTGAAACCACAGTATCAGTGGTAGATTTACCTAATGAAGAAATGAAGGGTCGAATTATTGGTCGTGAAGGACGCAATATTAGATCATTTGAAGCACTCACAGGAGTAGATTTAATAATTGATGATACTCCTAAAGTTGTAACACTAAGCGGTTTTGATGCGATTAGGCGTGAAATTGCTAAAAGGGCAATGGAACGCCTGATTAAAGACGGACGAATTCATCCGGCTAGAATTGAAGAGACAGTTGATAAGGCTCGTAAAGAAGTTAATGATGACATTTACGAAGCGGGCGAAAGCGCTCTAATGGAGTTAGGTATTCATAAAATGAATCCTGAGTTGGTTAAAATATTGGGTAGGCTCAAATACCGGACATCTTATGGTCAAAATGTATTGGGACACTCAATTGAAGTTGCAAAGTTAGCTGGAACAATGGCTGCGGAGCTTGGATTAAATGAAAAATTAGCGGTTCGCGCGGGATTATTACACGATATTGGAAAAGCAGTCGACCATGATATTGAAGGTTCACACGTAGAAATAGGCGTGGAATTGACAAGAAAATATCATGAGCCGGATGTGGTTGTTAATGCAATTGCGGCGCATCACGGGGATGTGCCTAAGTTATCATTTATTGCTGAATTGGTAGTGGCAGCAGATACGATTTCTTCTGCAAGACCCGGTGCCAGAAGTGAAAGTTTGGAGAATTACATTAGAAGACTGACTGACCTTGAGCAAATAGCAAATAGGTATGATGGAGTTAAACAGGCATACGCTATTCAAGCTGGGCGAGAAGTGCGGGTGATGGTTGAACCCGATAAGATTTCAGACGATCGCATTACAGTTTTAGCACGTGATATTCGTAATCAGATTGAAAAAGAACTTGATTACCCAGGTAATATTAAAATAACAGTTATTCGTGAAAAACGTGCTGTATCAATTGCAAAATAAAGAAAGAGGATTGAACCTAAAGAATTCAATCCTTTTTAGTTGTAATTTGTGCATTTTTATTCCACCCTGTATAATTAAGACAACTATAAATGAAAGTAGCCGACCATGTTTAAAATTATTGTTGAATTATTCTTTTTGGTGATTATCCAAGCAGCGATTACGCCTTTTATTAGAAGATTAGCTTTTGTATTAGGTGCAGTTGACATTCCCAACAAAAGAAGGGTAAACAAAAAACCAATGCCGACTTTAGGCGGATTGGGTATTTTTGTGACTTTTAATATTGGTGCTTTTATTCTTTTACGTGATCAATTTCCTACACACGAGGCGTTCAGTATCCTTCTAGGTTCTAGCGTAATCGTTCTAACTGGTATAATCGACGATATTATGGAATTGAAGCCAAGACAAAAAATGCTGGGCATCTTTATTGGCGCCTTAGTCATTTATTTTCTTGCCGGCATCAAAATGAATGTTCTCAATCTGCCATTTTTAAATAAACAAATAAATTTAGGTTGGTGGAGTTTACCAATTACTATTTTTTGGATATTGGCCTTAACTAATGCAGTTGACCTCATTGACGGTCTTGATGGCTTGGCAGACGGCGTTTCAATGATTTCACTGATAACAATGGGAATTGTCGGCTACTTCTTTTTGCATACGGGGCAGCTCTATATTCCAATCGGTTGTTTCATGCTGGCAGCCTGTTTACTTGGGTTTTTACCATATAACTTTCATCCGGCAAAAATATTTTTAGGTGACACTGGTGCACTATATATTGGGTTTATGATTGCGGTTTTTTCGCTTAAAGGTTTAAAAAATGTCACCTTTATCTCGTTATTAGTACCTGTCACTATTTTAGGCGTGCCGATCACAGATACTATTTACGCCATGATACGCCGCAAATTAAATAATCGGCCCGTCTCTCAAGCAGATAAGCACCATTTACACCACCAATTAATGAAAATGGGTTTGACACACAGGCAAACTGTTTTAACCATTTACGCGTTGTCACTTATTTTTTCATTTATTTCCCTCTTATTCTTGCTGTCACCAATGTGGGGGATGTGGGTCCTAATTGCTGGTCTGGCTGTTGCTCTAGAATTTTTCGTGGAGTCAATTGGACTGCTGGGGGAAAAATATAAACCGCTGATGAATTTGACGCAAAAATTAATCAATTCCCGGAGTAAGAAAGACCCCACTGTGGAAGTTTGGCACCTTGGGCAAGATAAGCCTGAACAGTTAAAAAAGAAAAAGAAAGATTAAGTTGGAACGGATTCACAAATACTTGTGGGTCGTTTTTTATTGGTCGTGATAATTGAAATTAGCAATGTCAATTTCGTTATACCTTTTGGGCACCAGTTCAAAATTTACTTTGCCAGCTAGCAGATTGTTTAAGTCATTTTTAAGCTGCTCTAATTTATTTTCATCAATAAAGAGCGTAATGGCTACCTTGACGCCGTATTCTATTTGATCAATAAAAATTTGATTTTGCTTTAGATAGTATTGGATCTCATCGAAATTTTTATAATCCACCTGAAATTTAAGGCCTTGTTGCTGAACACGTTTAACCACGCCTATTGCTTCCGCAGCTTTTGTCACACTGTTGGAATAAGCGCGAATTAACCCTCCGGCTCCCAATTTAATTCCGCCAAAATACCGGGTAACAACAACAGTAACATTTTTAAGTTTCATTAATTGCAATGCTTTTAATTCCGGTACGCCCGCTGTTCCTGAAGGTTCACCGTTGTCACTGGCTTTGACCTGGTCATCATTTAGCCCGATTGTATAAGCAAAGGTATTATGAGTGGCGTCATGGTATTTTTGCGAAATAGTAGCAATTGCCTGATCTGCTTCTTCAACCGTTTGCGTTCGAACTAGAGTGGCAATAAAGCGACTTTTCTTGATGATTATTTCATGTGTGCCGTTTTGTTTGATAGTTAAGTAATTTTGCTGATCTTTCAAAAGATTTTTCTCCTTTTTTGCGTATTTAATAATTGGAGGACAGAAATGGAAAATATCTCTCAACTTGCTGGTCGCCAGTGGCTTAGCAGTCAAATGGATTGTAGCATAAAGGAAGGCTTAACTAAAACTAGGGCAATCAAGCACGGTCACTGCTTACGTTGCGGGGCAAGGGTTTATGCCAAATTACCCAATGGCAAAAAGTATTGCAGGGCTTGTATTGGTTTAGGAAGAATAGTCGCAGATGATTTCTTAATACGCAATGAACAGGCAATTAAATTTCCTGCAAAAGAAAATGGGGGGTTGACTTGGAAAGGTAAGCTGACTAATTCACAGGCAAGGATAGCACGCAATTTAATTCGTAATTATATTGCTAAAAAAGATTCACTTGTTCATGCTGTAACTGGTGCCGGTAAGACAGAAATGTTATTTCCACTGGTAGCTTATAGTTTAAAAAACGGTGAAAGGTGCTGTATTGCCACTCCCCGCATTGACGTTGTTAATGAACTCTATCCTCGTTTTAAAGCTGCTTTTGATGAGATAAAAATTAGTAAATATCACGGGCGCGAATATCAAGAACCTGAAGCAGACCAATTAACGCTTTGTACAACACACCAATTATTAAAATACTTTCATGCCTTTGATTTATTAATAATTGATGAGTCAGATTCTTTTCCTTATGTTAACAACTCTATGCTTCATTTTGCCGCCCAAAATGCCATTAAGCTTACTGGTAAAAGGGTATTTCTCACTGCTACGCCTACCGGTGATTTATTATCCTCTGTCAAAGCAGGAAAGATCCACCTTTTAAAATTAAAAAGACGCTTTCATGGTCATCCCTTACCCGTACCAAGGGAAAAATTGTTTCTACGTCCTTTTTTGCGCAACCAAAAAATTCACTCCCGCCTGACAGCTGAGATTATTAAAGTCATTCAAGCAGGACACCCATTACTCCTTTTTGTTCCGAGAATTAATCAGATTGGGCCTTATATCGCCGCACTCAAAAAAATACCGGAGCTTGCTGAAATTAAAATTGCCGGTGTACATGCAAATGACGCTGAAAGAATTGCCAAAGTCGACCAATTTAGAAGTGGGCAAATACAATTATTAGTTACTACTACAATTTTAGAACGCGGGGTAACTTTCAATCATGTGTGGGTCATTGTTGTGCAGGCAGATGATAAAATTTATACTTCTTCAAGTTTAGTACAAATTGCCGGTAGAGTAGGACGCGCTAAAAATGATCCCGAGGGTCTAGTGCTGTTTTGTTATCAAAAATACACTTCTTGTATTCGCTCTGCCGTGAAGCAAATTCGTGGGATGAATCAATGACCAAGTGTTTATTATGCGGGCGATATTATACTGCAAAATTATCATTTACCAGCCTGTTTTCTATTAGCAAATGTCAGGAGGGCGGCATTTGTCCGAACTGTCTGTCAAAGTTCGATCCAGTGCCTGCTCAGCATTGCCCTATTTGTTATGGCAAAGCAGAAAATAATGAATTGTGTCTAGATTGCAGAAACTGGCGCCAGCTTTATGGGAATGATTTGTTAAGCAATCAGTCTGTATATTTATATAACGCGGCTTTTCATGACCTAATGGTGAATTATAAACGTTATGGTGACTATTATTTGTCTTATGTTTTGCAAACTCTCTGCTCAAATCAACTGAATAAAATAAAAGCTGACCTTTACATCCCTGTCCCCACTTCTTCTGAACATATTGCTAAAAGACAATTTGATACCATCAGTGCTATTTACGATAATCTGGTTCCGCTGACGCACATGTTGAGTAAGATCTCCGGATTTGGAGCTCAAGGAGAAAAAAATCGTCTTGAAAGATTAGCAAGTAAACAAACCTTTTTTGTTAAGGAAAACTTTAAAGTTGATAGGAAAAGCTACCGGGTTCTTTTATTAGATGATATCTATACTACAGGCAGAACACTTTACCACGCGCGTGACGCTTTGAAAAAAGTTCTGCCCAATGCAAAAATTAGTAGTTTTACCTTATGCAGATAGAATAAAATTGTTCAGCGCTTTCATGTTTTGTTATAATTTTGCTATAATAAAGGTAACATAAGACTGCATAAGCAGTTGAAAGGAGAATCTCAAATGTTAAAGTATAATGTTCGTGGTGAAAATATTGAGGTAACTGATGCTTTAAGAAGTTATGTCGAAAAGCGCCTTAAGAAATTGGAAAAATATTTCGATTTAAATCAGGATATGATTGCCCATGTAAATTTGAAGGTTTATCGTGATCATAAGGCTAAAGTTGAGGTCACCATACCACTACCATACTTAGTATTGAGAGCTGAAGAAACAACTGACGATATGTACCGGAGCATTGACTTTGTTTCTGAAAAATTAGAAAGACAAATCAGAAAGTACAAGACCCGTGTAAATCGTAAGAGTCGTGAAAAAGGTTTTAATGATTTCTTCGTTGAGAGCGCTGAAGAAAGTTCAAAAGATAAAGAGAATAACGAATTTACAATTGTACGTAATAAGCAAATAGGTTTAAAACCTATGAGCCCAGAAGAAGCTATTTTACAAATGAACATGCTTGAGCATGATTTCTTTGTTTTCCAAGATGGTGAAACTAACGGCACCAGTGTGGTTTATCGCAGAAATGATGGTCGTTACGGTTTGATTGAAACAAAATAAAAATAATATAATTCAAGCAAGGGCCCCGCATTTAGTGTGAGGTCTTTGTTTTGTTTATTTTTAATTTAGCGCTAATCATGGTAAAATTATCTTGTGTTTTTATACTTTAACTACATATAAGGATCGATTAAATGGTAAACATTTTAAAGAAACTATACAATAACGATAAAAGAGAACTGAAAAAATTTGAAAAAATTGCTAGTAAAGTGGAAAGTCATGCTGAAGAGTATGGCAAACTTTCAGATGAGGAATTACAGGCAAAAACACCTGAATTTCGTGACCGTTTGCAAAACGGTGAGAGCTTAGATTCACTTTTGCCAGAGGCTTTTGCAGTTGCTCGAGAAGGTGCTAAACGAGTATTAGGGTTATATCCGTTTCACGTTCAAGTGCTAGGTGGTATTGCCTTACACTATGGTAACATTGCCGAAATGATGACCGGTGAAGGTAAGACATTAACTGCGACTATGCCTGTGTATTTAAATGCCTTAACTGGCAAGGGCGTTCACGTTGTTACCGTCAACGAATACTTGTCAAGTCGTGATGCTGAGGAAATGGGTCAACTATATAAGTGGCTCGGTTTAACTGTTGGTCTTAACTTGAATGCCATGTCACCTGATGAAAAAAGAGAAGCCTACAGCTGCGATGTAACTTATTCCACCAACTCTGAACTCGGCTTTGATTATTTGCGTGACAATATGGTTGTTTACAAAGAACAAATGGTTCAACGTGAACTTAACTATGCTATCATCGATGAGGTTGACTCAATTTTGATTGATGAAGCCAGAACGCCATTAATTATTTCAGGTGAAGCTGAACAGGCAAACGGTGATTACATCCGTGCTGATCGTTTTGTTAAAACTCTTCAAGAAGATAAGAGTGACGATGATGCAGATGATGATAAAGATTATGGTGACTATAAAATTGACTGGCCGACTAAAACCATTTCTTTAACTAGGACAGGTATTCAAAAAGCCTGTGACCATTTCGGCCTTAAAAATCTTTACGATGTTGAAAATCAAAAATTGGTTCACCATATCGATCAAGCTTTGCGCGCAAATTATATTATGCTCAAAGATATTGATTATGTGGTCCAAGATGGCGAAGTCTTAATCGTTGATTCTTTCACTGGGCGTGTTATGCAGGGTCGGCGTTATTCTGACGGATTGCACCAGGCTATTGAAGCTAAAGAAGGCGTAAAAATTCAGGAAGAATCTAAGACGCAAGCCACAATTACTTACCAGAACTTCTTTAGAATGTACAAAAAGCTGGCGGGAATGACCGGTACTGCTAAAACTGAAGAAGAAGAATTCCGTGAAATTTACAATATGCAGGTAATTACTATCCCAACTAACCGTCCACTAATTAGAAAGGATAATCCTGATATTCTTTACCCGACTTTGTCATCGAAATTTGCGGCAGTCGTTAATGAAATTAAGGAACGTCATAGTAATGGTCAACCAGTTCTAGTTGGTACCGTTGCGGTTGAAAGCTCTGAAAGACTAAGTAAATTGCTGGACAAAGAAGGAATTCCACACGCTGTTTTAAATGCTAAAAATCACGCTAAAGAAGCTCAGATTATTATGAATGCGGGACAACGTGGTGCGGTTACTATTGCTACCAACATGGCTGGTCGTGGTACTGACATCAAATTGGGGCCTGGTGTCAAAGAATTAGGCGGACTTTCAGTTATTGGTACTGAGCGTCATGAATCACGTAGAATTGATAATCAATTGCGTGGTCGGTCTGGTCGTCAGGGTGATCCCGGCGTTACACGTTTTTACCTTTCACTTGAAGATGATCTGATGAAACGTTTCGGTGGCGACAGAGTTAAAGACTTCCTTGACCGTTTGTCTGATAATGATGATGATAAGGTAATCGAGAGCCGCTTAATTACAAGGCAAGTTGAATCAGCGCAAAAACGGGTTGAAGGAAATAACTATGATACTCGTAAACAAACACTGCAATACGATGATGTTATGCGTATTCAACGTGAAATTATTTACGGTGAACGGATGCAGGTTATTGGAGAAGATAAGTCTCTTAAAGATGTTTTAATTCCGATGATCCGCCGCACTATCAATAGCCAAGTGGATATGTTTACACAGGGCGATCGCAGTAAATGGCGACTTGATTCCTTACGGGACTTCATCTCATCCAGTTTGACCAATGAAGAAGAAACTGATGCAATTGACTTCAAGACAATAACGGTTCCTGATTTGAAGCAGAAACTGTATGATATCGTTGAAGCAAATTATGAAGAAAAAGAAGAAATTTTAGCTGATCCTTCAGACATGCTTGAGTTTGAAAAAGTAGTTATTTTACGAGTCGTAGACGACCGCTGGACTGATCATATAGATGCTATGGATCAATTGCGCCAATCAATTAGTTTACGGGGATATGGTCAGTTGAATCCACTGGTTGAATATCAGGATTCAGGCTACAACATGTTTGAAGAAATGATTTCAAATATTGAGTTTGACGTAACTCGCTTATTTATGAAAGCTGAAATTAGACAAAATCTTAGTCGTTAATAATTAAGATGGAAGAGAAAGCAGCTGCTTTCTCTTTTTTACTGAAAATTTATGGGATAAAGGAGTTCATGCAACTAATGGAATTAAGCGAAATTCAAAATGATTTAGATAATTTAAAAAAGCGATTAGATCGCTTTAGGGGGTCTCTTTGACTTAGATTCTATTAATGAAAATATCATTGTAAATGAAAATAAAATGCAGGAACCATCGTTTTGGGATGATCAAGAAAAAGCGCAAAGTTTAATTAGCGCAACCAATTTATTAAAGGAAAAACGCGATTCTTTTATTAAATTGCAGACTGACTATCAAAATGAAATAACAGCAATTGAATTACTGCGAGAAGAACCAGATAAAGATTTGCAAGATGAAGTAGAAACTGATTTGCAAAAATTACAATCTGAATTTCACAATTACGAATTAGATTTGCTCTTGTCGGGCAAGTATGATAGTCACAATGCTTTGATCGAAATACACCCAGGTGCTGGTGGCACTGAAGCGATGGACTGGGGACAAATGCTGTTAAGAATGTATCAGCGCTATGCGGATATTTGCGGTTTTAAGTTTGAAATAAATAATTATGAACCTGGCGAAGAAGCAGGCCTTAAAAGCGTCAGCGCTAAAGTTAGTGGTAAGAATGCGTATGGCTTAATGAAGTCTGAAAACGGTGTTCACCGCTTAGTAAGAATTTCACCATTTGATTCCGCTAAAAGAAGGCATACATCCTTTGCATCGGTAGAAGTTATTCCAGAAATTGATGATAGTATTAAAGTTGATATCAATCCCAAGGATTTACGGATTGATGTTTACCGCTCTAGTGGTGCTGGTGGCCAGCACATTAACAAGACTTCAAGTGCTGTCAGAATTACCCACTTGCCCACAGGCTTTGTGACCACATCACAAGCTCAGCGCTCACAACTGCAGAACCGTGAAACCGCCATGAATGAGCTGAGAGCAAAGCTGTTTCACTTGGAAGAAGAAAAAAAGCGTCAGCATAAGCAGGCGCTTAAAGGTGATCAAAAAGAAATTGGTTGGGGCTCCCAAATTCGTTCTTATGTTTTTCATCCTTACAATTTGGTTAAAGATTTACGTACAGGCTATGAAACCTCAGATACAAGTGGTGTAATGGATGGCAAGCTGCAACCATTTGTTTATTCATATTTGCAATGGCTTCTGAGCCAGGAGAATCCAGAGTAGGTGATTAAATGAGTTTTTGGGGAATTGTTGGTTTAGTTTTTCTAGCTGTGGTGATTTTAAGTTTCATTTTCGCACTATTTCACATGTTCTTTATGATATTGCCGGCAGCTTTAGTAATTATCGGTATCATTTGGTTGATCAATCATTTTACTAAAAAAGATGATGACAATATGAGTGCTAATTCTAATTTTGATCAATGGCATAATTGGGGTGAAAATAAAGAACCCCGACCAAAACGTAAAAAAGTACGGGATGCTAAAACTAAAGATGTCGACAAGTAAAAAAAGGGGCATTTTAAGATGACAAACGCAGTTAAACTAAAAAATCTAATTCGTGATAATAAAATTGTCCACGTTGTGCAAGGAAAACAATATATTCAAGATAAAGAAATTGTAGTATCTGATATTTATAGACCCGGATTAGAGTTGACAGGCTACTTTGATTTTTATCCGCGCCAGCGTATTCAGTTACTTGGAAGAACTGAAATTTCTTATGCCGCCAGATTAGATCATGATAGTTTGGTCCAAGTGTTTAATAAACTTTGCACACCTGAGACACCGTGTTTCTTTGTTTCCCGTTCATTGCGAGTACCACCAGAATTGGCGCAAGCTGCTGAGGAAGCTAAAATTCCTATCTTGTCTTCACCTGAGTCAACTACTTATGTTTCCAGTATTTTGACTGAATATTTAAGAGAAAGACTGGCTGTGCGAGATACAATTCACGGGGTTTTAATTGAAGTTAAAGGTATGGGCGTCCTGTTAACAGGTGATTCCGGTGTGGGTAAGTCTGAAACGGCATTGGGCTTGATACATCGTGGCCACCGTTTAATTGCCGATGACCGCGTTGATGTCTACCAAAAAGACGTTGAAACAGTCATGGGTGAAGCGCCGGCAATATTAAAGCATTTAATGGAAATTCGCGGTATTGGGATCATTGATGTTATGGATTTGTTCGGAGTTGGTGCGGTTAAAAACCGTGAAAGTATCCAGCTGGTGATCAAACTAGTTAATTGGGACAATCAAGCAAATTATGACCGTTTAGGTTTTGAGGAAAGTAAACGTGATATTTGCAACGTTGAAGTACCTCAAATTACAATCCCTGTAAAAGTCGGCCGTAACATGGAAGATATTATTGAAATTGCCACAATGAATTTTCGGGCAAAAAGAAGTGGTTACAACGCGACTAGGACATTTGACAACAATTTAACCAAATTAATTAAGCAAAATTCTAAAAACGATTCAAAAAAGGAAAGTAATAAATGACATTGACAATCAATCCCGTAGCCTTTAACTTAGGAAATTTAAGTGTCAAATGGTATGGCGTCATTATGGCGCTGGCTATTATTTTAGCCGTGTCAATGGCAATTATTGAAGGACGAAAAAGGCAGATCGAAAGTGACGATTTTGTCGATTTGCTCTTGTGGGCTGTCCCCTTGGGCTATGTTGGTGCAAGAATTTATTATGTTATTTTTGAATGGCAATATTATGCGCAGCATCCAGACCAAATAATTGCTATTTGGAATGGGGGAATTGCGATCTATGGCGGTTTACTTGCCGGCTTAGTGGTTCTATTAATTTTTTGCTACAAAAAGATGCTGCCGCCATTTTTGATGCTTGATATCATTACTCCAGGAGTAATGGCCGCCCAAATTTTGGGTCGTTGGGGTAATTTTATCAATCAGGAAGCACACGGTGGTCCCACAACTTTGGGTTTTCTCCAAAGTTTACATTTACCGAATTTTATTATTAGTCAAATGAAAATTAATGGGGTCTATTACCAGCCAACCTTTTTATATGAATCATTTTTTAACTTAATTGGTTTAATATTAATTTTGGTTCTGAGGCATAAAAAGCATTTGTTTAAACAAGGTGAAATTTTTATGCTTTATCTAGCTTGGTATTCCGTTGTTCGTTTCTTTGTAGAAGGTATGAGAACGGATAGTTTGTATCTTTGGGGATCAATCAGAGTTTCACAGCTCCTTAGCTTGATACTGCTGGTGATTGTCATCGGATTGTTTATTTATCGCAGAAAAGTTGTTAAACCCAAATGGTATCTTGATGGCAGTGGCCTAAAATATCCCTATAATCGAGATTAAATATTAGTATTAGTTGAAAGAGAGTTAACGAATGACAAAAATTGCAGTTTTAGGAGCAGGTTCTTGGGGCACAGTGTTGGGCTCTATGCTGGCTGATAAAGGCTATGACATTGTACTGTATGGTAACAATGAAAAAGTTAATCAGGAAATTAATGAAAGTCATACGAATGAACATTACATGAAAAATTGGCATGTAAATGAGACCGCCACAGCAACGGGTGATTTGAATGAAGCTTTAAGTGGAGCAGAAATTATTTTATTTGTTCTTCCTACTCAAGCAATTCGTAGCGTTGCCCAAAATGTAAGTAAAATCCTAGCACAAAGGAAAGATAAACCACTTATAGTAACTGCTACCAAAGGAATTGAACCGGGTTCTAAAAAGTTAATTTCTGAAATTTTGACTGAGGAAATTTATCCCAATGATGAAGACAAGATTGTAGCGATTTCCGGACCAAGCCATGCCGAGAGTGTGGCACAAAAAGATTTAACCGCAATCTCTTGTGCTTCAACGAGTATGGAAAACGCTCAAAAAGTTCAGCAATTATTTTCAAATGACTATTTCCGTTTATATACTAATAATGATCTGATAGGCGTTGAAGTTGCGGGAGCTGTTAAGAACGTAATTGCGATTGCAGCCGGTATTCTGGTAGGTAAGCACTATGGAGATGATGCTAAAGCTGCGCTCATGACGAGAGGTTTAGCTGAAATTACCCGTTTGGGTGTGAATTATTTCGGAGCTGATCCTATGACGTTTAGTGGACTTTCAGGTATAGGTGATTTGATTGTTACTTGTACTTCGGTTAATTCACGTAATTGGCGCTGTGGTAAGCAACTGGGTGAGGGCAAGAGTTTAGACTATGTTTTACAAAATATGGGTCAAGTAGTTGAAGGCGCAACTACTGTCAAAGCAGTGCACGAGCTATGCCAAGAAAAACAGATTGATATGCCAATTAGTGAAGCAATATACCGCGTTTTATACCAAAATGCTGATGTTGATTCTGAAATAGCTCAGATGATGGGTAGAAGTCCTAAACAGGAAATTAGACTTTGAGAGCGATATCGTTGTAATATTACTTACGAAAAATAAGAAAGTGCTGAAGGTGAAATTATGACTAAAAAATACGATGTAATCATTATTGGAGCAGGCCCCGGTGGACTTACAGCCGCTTTATATGCTTCTCGGGCTAATTTATCCGTTTTGATATTGGATCGAGGTTTGTATGGCGGGCAAATGAATAATACGGATGCAATAGATAATTATCCGGGCTTCAGTGAGATCAAGGGTCCTGAACTGGGCGAAAAAATGTATAATTCAATCATGAAATTTGGCGCAAAGTTTGAATATGGTGATGTTCAAACAGTTACGCTAGATGGGGACCAAAAAATAGTCAAAACTGATACTGCCGAATACAGCACACCCGCTCTTATTATCGCTACTGGAGCAGATCATCGTCACTTAAATGTGCCAGGTGAAGATGAATATTCAGGTAAAGGCGTTTCTTACTGTGCTGTTTGTGATGCTGCATTCTTCAGAGACGAAGATATTGCGGTTATTGGCGGTGGCGATTCAGCTATTGAAGAAGGTATTTATTTGGCTCAGAGTGCTAAATCTGTCACGGTTATTCATCGGCGGGACCAATTACGTGCGCAGCCCACATTACAAAAACGGGCTTTTGCCAACTCTAAGATGAATTTTATTTGGAACGGGTTAACGCAATCCATTGACGGCGATGGCGACAAAGTTACCGGCGTAACTTATAAAGACAAGGAAACCGGTGCTGAGAAGCATATTAAAGTTCGAGGCGTCTTTATTTATGTTGGTGTCATTCCGCAGACAGCGCCATTTAAGGACTTAGGTATAACAGATGAAAATGGCTGGATTCCTACTGATGAGCACATGAGAACTAAAGTTGACGGTATCTTTGCTTTAGGTGATGTTCGTGCGAAGGATTTACGGCAAATTGCCAATGCTGTGGGTGACGGCAGTATTGCTGGTCAACAAGCATATAATTATTTACAGGATCTGAATGATCGTAAAATTTAAAGATTAAAAAAAGAATTTAGTTAAAACTGAATTCTTTTTTTATTTTTACAGATAGCAATAATGATAAATGCTAGAATAGAGTTTATGTAAACGAATTTATTGCTAGAAAAAGGGGTACATTGCTGAAATGAAGGCAGAGGAAACTTTTCAAGAATGGCAGCAGGCGCACAATCTGCCAGATTATTTACAAGATCAATTGCAAGAACTTGGTAAAAATCCCAAATGGATTAATGATGCATTTGGTCAAGACATTAATTTTGGTACAGCTGGAATGCGCGGCAGGCTCGAGCCGGGAATTAATCGTATTAATATCTATACCATTGGGCGAGTAACAGAAGGCTTGGCACGTTTAATTAATGAAAAAGGCGCAAAAGCGCAAAAAGATGGTGTAGTCATTGCTTATGACTCTCGCTATCATTCACGCGATTTTGCGGAACATGCCGCACGAATATTAGGTGCGCATAATATTCATGTTTACCTATTTGATGATTTACGACCGACGCCTGAATTATCTTTTGCTGTGAGATACCTTCATGCTTCTGCCGGAATTAATATTACTGCTTCTCACAATGCCAAAGAATACAATGGCTACAAAGTCTATGGCCCTGATGGTGCCCAGATGGGACCTGAAGATGCCAGTCGCGTTTTTGTTTATGCTCAAAAAGTAACCGATATTTTTACCGTTAAAACTGCTCCGATTGCACGATTGCGCTCGCAAGGAGTTTTGCAATTGATTGGTGAAGATATTGATGAGGTTTATTTAGCTCAACTAAAAACTGTAAATGTTAATAGTGAACTAATACAAAAAAATGCTCATAAGTTAACGATTATTTACTCACCCCTACATGGGACAGGTAAAATGTTATATGATCGGGCTTTTAGACAAAATGGTTTTACAAATGTGATTCCAGTTCCCAGCCAAGCAATTATTGATCCGGAATTTCCCACGACCATCAAACCCAATCCAGAATACCGTGATGTGTTTGATCCTGGCATCAAACTGGCAAATGAAAAAAATGCTGATCTAATCATTGCTACTGATCCTGATGCAGATCGTATGGGTGCCTGTGTGCGCACAAAAAATGGCGACTTTCAAGTTTTAACAGGGAACCAGATTGCTACGCTCATGATCTATTATCTGCTGGTTAATTTAAAAGATAAGGGGCAATTATCTGCCGATTATGAGCTGATTACTTCGATTGTTTCCAGTAGTATGCCACTTAAAATTGCAAAAGATTTTGGTATCAGAACAAAGTCGGTGTTAACTGGTTTTAAATTTATTGGTGAAGAAATTGACCGTATGAGTAAGATGCACGACGGTAAGTTTTTAATGGGCTTTGAAGAAAGCTATGGTTATCTTTTCAAACCTTTTGCACGTGATAAAGATGCAATGCAAGGCGCTTTAATGTTTGCGGAAGTGGCATCTTATTATGCTGCTAGAAACATGACTGTATTAGACGGCCTTAATGAAATCTGGCAAAAATACGGCACTTCTTATGAAATTACCAAGGCGATTGAAATGCCGGGAATTGGCGGGCAAAAGAAAATGACACAATTGATGACTAAATTGCGCTCAGAGAATTTGCAAGAGCTAAATGGGGTCAAAGTCAATAAAATTCAAGACTTTTTAAAACAGCAGGAAATTGTTGGTGATACGGTTAAGCCACTCACAGGTTTACCAAAATCTAATGTATTGAAATACTTTTTGGCTGATGAAACTTGGTTAGCCTTAAGACCATCGGGCACAGAACCAGTAATTAAAGCTTATGTTGGTGTCAATAAACCTAATATTGAGCTTGCACATCAAGCAGCTGAGAATTATCAAAATGCTTTGGCAGAACTGTTAAAATAAAACAAAAAGAGTGCGAAAATATGTTCGAGAGTGTAAAATAGAATACGTCAAATAAGAGTTGGACTTTGTTTGTCCAACTTTTTCTACGAGGAGTCTTTCGATGATTAAACGACAAGAAGAACGTAAATTTGAACTAGTTTCTAAATTCAGTCCAGCGGGTGATCAGCAACAGGCTATTGATAAATTGGCTGCTGGCTTTAAAAAAGGCTATAAGGAGCAAATTCTGGAAGGTGCAACCGGTACGGGCAAAACTTTCACAATGGCGAACATTATTGCTAAATTGAATAAACCTACTTTAGTTATTTCTCACAATAAAACTTTGGTTGGTCAGCTTTATGGTGAGTTTAAAGAATTCTTTCCGCATAATGCTGTCGATTATTTTGTTTCCTACTATGATTATTATCAGCCGGAAGCGTATGTGCCCCAATCGGATACATATATTGAAAAGGACTCATCTATCAACGATGAAATTGATCAATTACGTCACCAAGCTACCAGCGATTTGATGGAACGTAACGATGTGATTGTTGTGGCATCTGTTTCGTGTATCTATGGTTTAGGTGATCCTAAGGAATATGCTGCCAGTGTAATCACGGTTCACGAGGGTGAGGAATATAACAGAAATACGTTGCTGCGCGATTTAGTCAATATTCAATATGATCGCAATGATATTGACTTTCAACGTGGTCGTTTTCGTGTTCGCGGAGATGTCGTAGAAGTTTTTCCTGCTGGTAATTCTAATCATGCTTATCGTATTGAATTTTTCGGGGATGAAATTGATAGAATTGTTGAAGTGGACTCTCTAACAGGAGAAGTAATTGGTGAAAGAGAAAGTATATCATTATTTCCTGCTACCCACTTTATGACCAATGAAGAACAGATGAGGCGAGCTCTTAAAGCTATTTCACAGGAAATGAAAATTCAAGTGAAAAATTTTGAAGGTCAAGGTAAATTGCTTGAGGCAGAACGTATTAAACAACGTACTACTTTTGACATGGAAATGATGGGTGAAGTTGGTTACACCAATGGCATCGAGAACTATTCGCGTCATATGGAAGGAAGAAAAGAAGGAGAGCCGCCTTATACCTTATTAGACTTCTTTCCTGATGACTTTTTGATTTTAATTGATGAGTCTCATGCCACCATGCCTGAAATTAGGGCAATGTATAACGGCGACCGCAATCGGAAAAAAACTTTAATTGACTATGGTTTCCGTTTACCTTCTGCGCTTGATAACAGACCATTGAAACTGGCTGAATTTGAAAAGCACGTTAACCAGATTCTATATGTTTCAGCAACCCCTGGAGATTATGAATTAGCACGGACAAATCATAAAGTTGAGCAAATCATCAGACCGACGGGTCTACTTGACCCTAAAATTGAGGTCAAACCTGTTGAGGGGCAAATTGATGATTTAGTGGCTGAAATCAACAAGCGCATTGAAAGAAATGAACGTGTCTTTGTCACCACTTTAACCAAAAAAATGGCTGAAGACCTAACAGATTATTTGAAAGATCTGGGCATTAAAGTGCAATATTTGCACTCTGACGTGAAGACGCTGGAACGGATGCAAATATTGCGTGATTTGCGTACGGGCAAGTACGATGTGCTAATTGGTATTAACCTATTACGTGAAGGTATTGATGTGCCAGAAGTTTCTTTGGTCGCAATTCTTGATGCTGATAAGGAAGGTTTTTTGCGTGCTTACAGACCATTAGTGCAAACTATGGGTCGCGCTTCCAGAAACGCTGATGGTGCTGTGATCATGTATGCTGACACGATTACTGATTCGATGCGGCAAGCGATTGAAGCAACACAGAGAAGACGTCAATTACAGATCAAGTTTAATAAAGAACATGGTATGAAACCTAAGACCATCGTTAAGCCAATCAGAGATGTCATTTCTGCTACTAAAGTGGCAGATGAAGATGTTCAAAGCGATAGCTTCGCTGATTTGAACTTTGATGAATTAACTGTCAAACAAAAGAGAACCATGATTAAAGACTTACGTAAGCAAATGCAAGAAGCTGCCAAGAAACTGGACTTTGAGGGCGCTGCAACTTTGCGGGATGCAATCATGGAATTGGAGAGTTCAACTAGAAGCCCAATTAAGAAAAAAGGAAAAGCATTAAATGGTAAATGATAAGATTGTTATTCGGGGTGCACGTGAACATAATTTAAAAGATATTAATCTTTCTATCCCTAAGGATAAATTGGTCGTGATTACGGGTTTATCTGGTTCTGGTAAAAGTTCGTTAGCCTTTGACACATTATATGCTGAAGGGCGCAGAAGATACGTTCAGTCCTTATCAAGTTATGCCCGCCAATTTTTAGGACAAATGGATAAACCAGATGTTGATTCGATTGATGGCCTTAATCCTGCAATTTCAATTGATCAAAAAACCACTTCCCATAACCCGCGTTCAACTGTTGGTACTGTTACTGAAATAAACGATTATCTCAGACTTTTGTGGGCGAGAGTAGGTCATCCTGTGTGTCCTAATGATGGTACTCTAATTGAACGTCAATCTGTAGAGCAAATGGTTAACCGCATTTTGGCATTGCCTGAAAGAAGCCGTATTCAAATTTTAGCACCGGTAATCAGGTCTAAACGTGGTGCGCACAAAGAAGTATTTAAACGCGTACAACGTGCTGGCTACGTGCGCGTCATCGTTGATGGTGAAATGCACGAGATTGGTGAAAAATTTGATTTAGAAAAAAATAAGCGCCATTCAATCGACATTGTGGTTGATCGTTTGATCGTCAAAGATGGTATCCGCTCGCGACTTTTTGATTCAGTAGAAGCTGCTCTGCGTCTATCAGATGGCTACATGAATGTTGATGTTATTGGCGGCGATTTAATCAGCTTTTCAGAGTATTATGCTTGTCCTAAATGTGGTTTTACCGTGGGAGAGATGGAGCCCAGGCTATTTTCCTTTAATGCACCATTTGGTGCTTGCCCTGACTGTGATGGTTTAGGTGTTAAATTAGCTGTTGATGAAGATTTAGTAGTGCCCGATAAAAGCAAAACTTTAGCTGAAGGAGCAATTGCACCCTGGAAGAATTCCAAGTATTACGGGGAAATGCTAGAGCAGGCATGTAGTGCTTTAAAAATACCACTTGATAAGCCATTTAGTAAACTGACTAAAAAGCAAAGAGAAACAATTTTGCATGGTTCTGCTAAGAAAATCAAGTTTCACGTTACTGGTGATTTCGGAGTTAATGATACTACTGCGCCATTTGAAGGTGCCATGGAGAATGTTGAGAGACGTTATTATCATCCCATGTCAAAATTTATGCGGGATGTAATGGGCAAGTACATGACCGAACTCACTTGTTCAACATGTCATGGCAAAAGGTTAAATCGTAAAGCGTTAGCAGTTAAAGTAAACGGTAAGGATATCGCTGAAGCGTCAGAATTGGCAATTAGTCATGCTCTGGAATTTTTCACCGATATTAAGTTGGATGAGCAAGAGACTATAATTGCTAAGCCGATATTAAAAGAAGTACGTGATAGATTAACTTTCTTGAATAGTGTGGGGTTAGACTACCTGACATTATCACGTTCAGCTAATACCTTATCTGGTGGTGAAGCACAAAGAATCAGGCTTGCGACCCAAATTGGTTCTAATCTTTCAGGAGTAATGTACGTTTTAGATGAACCTTCAATTGGTTTGCATCAACGCGATAATGACAGGTTGATTGCTGCTTTAAAACGAATGCGTGATTTAGGCAACTCATTAATTGTCGTTGAACACGATGATGAAACAATGAGGCAAGCTGATTATTTAATTGACATGGGACCAGGCGCTGGAACTTATGGCGGCGAGATTATGGCTGCCGGTACACCAGCAGAAGTTGAACATAATGAAAAGTCACTGACTGGACAATACATGGCCGGTAAAAAGTTTGTCCCCGTACCTTTAACAAGACGCAAGGGTAATGGTAAAAAGATCATTGTTACAGGTGCAGCCGAAAATAATCTTAAAAATCTTAAGGTTGAATTTCCTTTAGGGAAGTTAATTGTGGTTACAGGAGTTTCCGGTTCTGGTAAATCAACTTTGGTTAACATGATTTTAAAACGGGCTCTAGCCCAAAAAATAAACCGCAACCAAACTAAACCGGGTAAATATAAGACGATCAGCGGTTATCAAAACATCGAAAAGATTATTGATATTGACCAAAGCCCGATTGGGCGTACGCCACGTAGTAACCCTGCTACTTATACCAGCGTTTTCGATGACATCAGAGCTTTATTTGCTCAAACTAACGAAGCTAAACTCCGTGGCTACACTAAGGCGCGTTTTTCATTTAACGTTAAGGGTGGACGTTGTGAGGCTTGTCATGGAGATGGCATTATCAAAATTGAAATGAACTTCTTACCGGACGTATATGTTCCTTGTGAAGTTTGTCATGGCAGCCGCTACAACTCTGAAACTTTAGAAGTTTCCTATCGTAAGAAAAATATTGCGCAAGTGCTGGATATGACTATCAGTGAGGCCTGCTCATTTTTTAAGAATATTCCTAAAATTGCGCGCAAGTTGCAAACAATTGTTGATGTGGGGCTTGGCTATGTCAAGCTCGGACAGTCAGCTACTACCTTGTCTGGTGGTGAAGCGCAAAGAATGAAACTGGCCGCTGAACTGCAAAAATTGTCAACTGGCAAGAATTTCTATATTCTGGATGAACCAACGACCGGACTACATACTGATGACATCAAGCGACTGCTAGAAGTTTTACAAAGATTAGTTGATCAAGGTAATACGGTTTTAATAATTGAACACAATCTTGACGTGATTAAAAATGCTGATTGGTTAATTGATTTGGGTCCTGAAGGCGGCGAAGGCGGCGGTCAAATTGTTGCTACAGGCACACCTGAACAGGTAGCACAAGTTAAGGAAAGCTATACTGGGCAATACTTGAAGCCAGTGCTTAAGCGGGACACAGCTTTAACAAAAAAGGCCAGCCAAAAAACAGGCAAATAGTATTAATTAATTCTGATAAAGTGTAAAATAAAGCCCAAGGAGGAATAAAAATGGATAATTTTTCTAGTTACAGAGGAAATCGCGGATTTAACTGGGCTGCATTTATCTCTGGTGTTTTAATGATAATTGCAGGGCTCTTTTTATTGCGGCATCCCGGTAAGGCATTACATGCTTTTGTATTGCTTTTTGCCATAGTGTCAATAGTTCAGGGCTTTGTCTGGTTAGTTTTCTACAGTCGTTTTCGGTATTTTATCCCTTCAAGCTGGTTGTCGATTGTGTCAGGAGTTTTAGACATTATTGTGGGTATTTTGTTCCTATATTCCTATGATGCTGGTGGCTTAACCATTGCTTACTTATTTGCATTTTGGTTCTTATTCGACTCAATCTCTGGCATCGTTTTTTCTTGGCACATGCGGGCTGTTTCAACCTTTTTCTTCTGGGTTAATATAATCCTGAATATCCTAGGCTTGTTTATCGCCATTAGTTTGATGTTTAACCCAGCTTTATCAGCATTAACTTTAATTTGGTTAGTTTCTTTCTGGTTACTAATTTTTGGTATTAATGAAATTATTGCTGCATTTGTTAACAGGTAAAAAATAAAAAGTTCTGTTGAACTTTTTTTTTGCCCAAAAAGTAATGGCACACCTGGTATGTTATAATTTTAGTAATAGGAGGTCAGCAAAAATGGCTAAGCATAAAAAGCAATTACTGATTGTGACAGGCATGAGCGGTGCGGGAAAAACGGTCGCTTCTCATGCTTTAGAAGACATGGGCTATTTTGTAGTTGACAATTTGCCTCCATCTCTTTTATCCAGTTTTTGGGATTTAATCGTTAACTCAGATGATTTCACTAAAGTTGCAGTAGTAATTGATCTGCGGGTGAGACGGTTTTATAAAGATTTAGATAACGAAATTAATTCTTTAGAAGATAATGGTACGGTGCAGACCCGGATCGTCTTTTTAGACGCTGCGGATGACACTTTAGTTGCTCGTTATAAAGAGACTAGGCGTGTTCCGCCTTTAGCCCAAAATGAGCGTTTACTAGACGGAATTTTAGCAGAAAGACGTATTTTAACCGGAATAAAAAACCGTGCCAATGATATTATTGATACTTCTAATTTAAGTCCAAAAGAATTAAAACAAGAACTGGCTAATAAGTTTAGTGCTAAACACCGGCAGCCGTTTTCAATTGAGGTTCTATCTTTTGGGTTTAAATACGGAATGCCCATTGATGCGGATATTGTAATGGATGTGCGCTTTTTGCCCAATCCCTTTTATATTCCTGAATTGCGACCTTTTACCGGTTTGGATAAAAGGGTATTTAACTATGTAATGGATAAGAAAGAAACGAGTATTTTTTATCAGAAATTTTTAGATTTGATAAAAAGTGCATTGCCCGGTTACATCAAAGAGGGCAAGACTAAATTAACTATTGCAATTGGGTGTACCGGTGGGCAACATAGAAGCGTCGCCATTGCACAGCAGCTGGCTAAAGATTTAGCTGAAGACTATACAGTTGATATAACCCATCGTGAAATTAGTCGCTACACTAGAAATAGGTGATAATTAGATGACATATAATGATAAAGTGATTCATGTTACCAGAAGCAGACGACCACAGGTTGTCGTTATTGGTGGAGGTACTGGATTGCCTGTAGTTTTAAACGCGTTAAAAGAGCAAAATGCTGAAATATCAGCTATTGTGACTGTTTCTGATGATGGCGGCTCTTCCGGCTCAATTCGCAATTTTATCAACGTAGTTCCCCCTGGTGATATTCGCAATGTTTTGGTTTCTTTAAGTGAAATTTCTCAGGAAGAAAAGGATGTTTTCCAATACCGCTTTGATTCTTCCGACTCATTTTTTTCAGGTCATGCTATCGGCAATTTGATAATTGCTGCTTTAAACGAAATGCACGGTAATATTTTTGACGCTGTTCAAGCACTTTCAAAAATGATGCGGGTTGACGGTCATGTTTACCCTGCCTCTAATGAACCATTGACACTGAATGCGGAATTTGTGGATGGCTCTATTCAAGCTGGTGAAAAGGAAATTACTGACAAGGATAAAAGAATTAAACGAGTTTGGGTCACCAACACTAAGTCAAAGAGTGAACCTGAAGCGGTGCCACCAGTTTTAGCCGCTATAAATAATGCTGATGCGGTAGTTTTAGGACCTGGTAGTCTATTTACGTCCATCTTGCCTAATCTCATGATCCCCAATTTAGGCGAAGCAGTAAGAAAAACAAGCGCAGAAGTCATTTATATTTGTAACATTATGACGCAAAAAGGTGAAACCGATCATTTTTCAGACTGTGAACATGTTAAGGTAATTAATGAGCATTTGGGCGGACATTATATTAATACCACTTTAGTCAATGGCGCTAAAATTGATATGTCTAAGTTTAACCCTAACGATTATGATGCTTATCTTGAACCTGTTAAGAACGATTATCAGGGCTTGCGGGAACAGGGAAGCAGAGTCATTACCGCTGATTTTATTGATCAGCGAAGTGGGCTAGTCTTTCACGATGGTAAAAAAGTAGCCAAAGAAATTATTAATCTGGCATTTGCTGCGATGGCTCGCAGGAAGGACTAAATAATGGCAAGCTACGCAAGTAACGTGAAGAAAGAATTAACTTCTTTAAAAATTCATCCCGAACATGCGAAAGCTGAATTGGCAGCTTTTTTGCGTATGAACGGCGTTTTGAATTTTCACGAGCACCAGTTTAGCCTTGACATTACTACTGAAAATCCTGCAATCGCTAGACGAATTTTTTCTTTAATAAAAATCGCTTACAAGGTAGAACCACAATTAATAGTTTCGCGTAAAATGAAGTTGAAGAAAAATAATCAATATTTGGTGCGATTGCAAAATCATGTCAAAGAAATATTGCAAAATTTGGAAATTCTTACTCCTTCCCTTCACTTAATTACTAGAATACCAAAAAGGATCATAGAGTCACGTGAGGGTGCAATGTCCTATTTACGTGGCGCTTTCTTAGCAAGTGGCAGTGTTAATAATCCTACTACCAGCCGTTATCATTTAGAGATATATTCAGTTTATCAGGATCATAATAATGACTTGTTAACTATTATGAATGAACGATTTCATCTTAATGCCAAGAGCACTCAAAGACGGCGGGGCTATATTGTCTATTTGAAAGAAGCTGAAAAAATCGGTGACTTTTTGCATATTGTTGGCGCTCTAAATGCGATGTTGGCATTTGAGGACTTGCGCATTATGAGAGATATGCGTAATTCGGTCAATCGGTTAGTAAATTGCGACACGGCTAATTTGAAAAAAACAGCCAATGCGGCAGCCAAACAAGTTGAAGATATTGAACTAATAGCGCAAAAAATCGGTTTAGAGAATATCCCAGAGAAATTGCAGGGTATTGCCAGATTGCGCTTAGATGAACCTGAACTCTCGCTGAAAGAAATAGCTCAGCAAACTCCAGATGGCCCTATTTCGAAGTCTGGAGCCAATCATCGTTTTAAGAAAATACACGAAATGGCACAAAATTTGAGAAAATAATAAAGCAACCCATCACTTGGTGGGTTGCTTTTTAAAACACAAATTTTTAAATAATTATTTCTTTTGGTTAACCATTATTTCATCGATTAAACCATAGTCTTTAGCTTGTTCAGCTGTCATGTAGTTGTCCCTTTCAGTATCCTTTTGGATTTTTTCCAAGGGCTGACCAGTAGTTTCATGTAAGATACGGTTAATCTTTTCACGACTCTTTAAGATTTCATTAGCTGCGATTTGAATATCAGTTTGTTGGCCTTGAGCACCACCCAAAGGTTGGTGAATTAAAACCGTGGAGTTAGGTAAAGCAAAACGTTTACCTTTTGCACCACTGGTTAACAAAATGGAAGCCATTGAGGCTGCCATACCAATGGCAATGGTTGAAACATCTGATTTAATAAAGTTCATGGTGTCCATGATTGCCAAACCAGAAGTAATTACTCCACCAGGTGAGTTTATATAAAGTGAAATATCCTTGGTATTATCTTGAGCATCAAGAAATAATAATTGTGCAATAATCGAGTTAGCCATATCATCGTTAATTTCACCACTAAGCATGATGATACGGTCTTTTAACAAACGTGAATAAATGTCGTATGCGCGTTCGCCACGTGCAGTTTGTTCAATAACTGTAGGTACAAGCATCTTTCTACCTCCTAAATATAATTAGCACTCTATCAAGTACAGTGCTAATTAAATCACTTACATTACTTGCTGTCAATGAAAGTGTATTAATTTTGTATTCTTTTTAGTGAAGGTTTTATTATATAATTTAAGTATAAATTTAATTTTTGGAGGATTTATTTTGAAGCTTTATAAGAAGATAGCAACAATTTCACTGACATTAGTTGCCGGTTTATTAGTTTACACCGGTCTATCAACTACATCAGTTGCGGCAGATTCAGATAGCCCTCAGCCGCCAGTTCAAGATGATAATAAGTCATCAAATAACTCAACTGATGCAAATACAGACACGAATACCGATAATGGTAGTACTGATAATCCCAACAACTCTGACCAGACGGGTGACGATAATCAGAATACTAAAAAGCCTAAACCAAAGCAAGTGGTTACTGGTTATTCAATGATGACCAAGGTCGCTGGTAACAAAAACTATAAGGTTTGGAAGGAAGTTACTAATGGTAAAGTTAAAACCAAGGTAGCTGACGGCATTAACTTTCGTTACAGCCATATTCAATCAGACCAACTGATTGAAACGAAAAAGTACCGTTATTGGCGCATTTATGTTAACGGGCGTGAAGTAGGTTATGTTAACGAAAATTACTTTGCTAGAAATCAAATAGCAGTGCCTAAGACTATTTCTTTGGTGCGTAATGATTTTTACAGCTTTTCGACTAGAGACGCTATTTCTTATGTAACCAATTATATGGGAACGGTAATTGATAATAGCATGGTCACTGTTTCACGCGAGAGCATTGATTGCTGGACTCCTAAGACATATAAAGTGAAATACACTTATGGCGATGCAACTGCAACTGTTAAGATTACAGTCAGAAAGAGCACTAAGGAAGGTATGGTTGACGCTGATGCAGTAAATGCAGTAACTGCTCAACCCGGCACAAATGATTATCAAGCGTGGAAGACACACTATGGTTCATCAATAAATTACATTAGCCCTACAGAATATACACCGGAAACCAGCAAACACACTTTGACTAGCGGGGATATGACTTTAAAAACTAAATTCTATCAACCAGTTTTACTGAGTGTTGCTGACCCAACAGACGATAATATAAACCGGGTTGGTCATATACCAGAAGGCGTGACAGTTTCTAATGGCTGGGCTTATACTAGTCTTTTAAGTCATACAAACTTAATGTCTGGTCATATTGTTGGCTACGACTTGAACAAGTTGACTAATCCTTACAATGCGCAACATTTGCTAGATATGTCGCAAAAGAAATTCAACAATTATGTTAAACATATCAAAGTAAGTCCGTATATCCCAATTGGTCACGGTCAGGCAATGGGTGCAAGTGATAAATATATTTATGTTTTGAATAATGATAATACTTTGAAAAACACCACTGATTCAGAGGAGTTGTTACAAATCCGTAAAAGTGATTTACAAATTAACAAGATTTGGACAATTAAAGCTTGGGTTGGGGATGAAAAGAATCCCCGCTACTTCCATAATGGTGTGATTGTTTCAGATTATGACATGTACACTGTCTATCACGATACTGAAAACAATTGTTTTGAATATTGGGAATTTACCCGTAAGGGAGATAATTGGTATCCACAATTAGTAGGCAAGACAGATGGCAATTTTGTGAACAATAACGCTCCGATTCAAGGTTTCACATACGATACTAAGAATAAAAACTTTTACCTGGCATTTAACGACTTGATCTTTAAGATTGGTCGTAATGGTAAGTTGAAAGATACTTATTCATTTGATACAGGTCGCGAAATAGAAGGAATGTCAGTTAGCGCTAATAAACTATACGTCAATTTGGCTCAAAGAGCTGAGTTGTTAGTAAGCGCGAAAGTCAACTAGATTGATAATTTAACAAGAGCCGTATGGCTCTTATTTTTTTACTTTAAAATTTCTAAAAAGCTGTCGTGTAAACAAAAGTAAAAAAGTATATCCATATCCAATTTCATATCATATTATAATAATCGCAAAAGAGTATTATTTTATAGATAAATTAAAAAAGTAAAGTGAATTAAATAGCCTTGCTAGCAATAAAAGCACTTAATTTTGTTGATACCAAATTTGTATATTAATAAAATAATTATAGACTACTAATTAAATTTGTCTTTTTAATTCTATTTATATAATATTCAAAAACTGTTAATTCAGTCTTATGATTACTTGTAGCGCTTTTACATCTAATTATATTTAACAAATAAGTCATGACTTATATTTTGTTAAGTTAATAGGGATATAAACTGAATTAGCTACAAATATATTCAATCAATAGGTCATGAAGACAGTTAATAATCATTTGACTAAAATCGTTTTGGTAGTAAAACATTATGACAAATATTGAATTATTAAATAGACAAGAATTAATTATTTTTTTAGAGCAATCGTTAAAAGTTGTTTTTTTCAATAGCATAAAAGTAAAGACTATGTAAGATTATTAGGAAAATTTCATGTTGAACATACCAAATTTTTACGAGTAACAGTGACGAATTGGAACAGATTTATCCGAAAATTGCCGCGAATATTAATCAGGATCATCAGATTTTTGAATATCAAGCGCAATTAAAAGATTTGATTTTAACAAAGCCATCGGAAACTAATATTATACTGGCTTTAGCTATTTCTACCTTGATACTATTTGCTATCGGAATAATGCTGAAGATGTTAGACCGGCTAAATATTCCTTTAATTAAAGGCGTCTGTGCAACTCTAAGTATTTTAATCTTGATTTCTGCTACTGTTGCCTTAATCTTCTTAGTATATAAAATTGTCGTGTTGCTATGGAATTACTTTGAGCGGGCACAAGAAAAACCTAATAATTTAAGAAACAGTATTGAAAAGCCTAGGCAAGCTGCCCTAAAAAGAAAAAATTGCTTAATAAACTAGATCAAAGAATCAAAAAAGATATCTTTCAATTTGATAACCAAACTCCTGAAGCTAAATCATATCTTTTAGAATGGAGTAAGGAAATGAATGAATTGAGTTTTTTGAGTTTAGCTTGCTATAGTAACTTGTGCAGTATGAATCAGACCTATCACAAAGCACAAGTAATTGACAGGACGCTTGATAATTGCTTACATAATAAAAATTTCAGTCTGAATTCTACAAGTCAAATTAGCAGCAAAAATGATTCAAAAGATAATAACTTGTCTAAAATTACCTCTCCTGCTTGTCATGATATCTGTCATATGAACCAGAAACTGGCTGAATTAGGCAAAAACGCTAGTAGAAAAATTGATTTGGCAGCTGAATTAGAGCAGAAAAAAAGCAAAAGATAGTTTTCCAACCACATAAAAAAGAGCTTGTCAGCTCTTTTTTTCTTTATCTTGGCATTCTGGACACAGCCCATATATCTCAACATGACTGGAAGATGTGGTGTAACCTGTTTGCTTTTCTGCTTCAATTCTCATATGATTTTCAATCGTGTCAAAGTCAGGGTAGTAAACGTCAGCAATTTTGCCGCAATTTTTACAAATAATGTGAAAGTGCGGTTTGACAAAATAGTCATAATGCAGAGAATCATCGCCATTTTTAATTTCGATTACAATTCCAGTCTCAACCAGCTTATTGAGTGTGTTATAAACCGTTGCCCTGTATGTTGGTTCAGCACCACTAATAGCATTATAAATGGTTGCAGCAGTTGGATGATTGTGATGCGCCATTAGGTATTCCAAAATCTTTAATCGCGGCTTAGTAGCTTTTAAATGGTGACTTCTAAGCAGTTTTTCAGCATCATCTACAAAATTAGGCAAAATTCTCATCTCCTTCTTGATAAATACAGTTTAACATTTTTGCTAAATAAAAAACCGCCAATTGCTAGGCGGTTTTACGAATATTTAACTGTTACAGCTTATTTAGCTTTGGCTTCTTCACGACGTCTAATTGTTGGCATGATCAAGCCGAGCAGTAATAAAACTACTGGAGTGGCAATATTCAAGCAAAGTGTAAACGGATCGTTAGAATACATCCCCATTAAACAACAAGCAATAGTCACTGCCAAACCCCACACACCAGCTGTGTAGGCCAGCCATTGGTGCTTAGTCATCTGATAGTTTTCAAGTCCGGTGTGGAATTTTTCGTGTTGCTTACGTAAAGCTAAGTAAGCAATGAAAACCCAAAGGTAACGCATTGGCATAACAATTGAATTAAGCTTAACTAATTGAGCCATTACAGCTTGAGCGTCAGGCATAATTGCTTGCAGCGCGATAATACCACCAGAAAGAATAACGATCATCCAGATACCATTAATGTAGGCACCATGCTTGTTGACCTTTAATAATTTCTTAGGGATAAAGTCTTTAGCTTCTTTACCACCTAATAACATTCTTAAAGGTGCATCAATACTGATTACCAGAGCAGAAAATTGCCCTATTACGTTACACCAAGCATAGATGTAAAGGAACAATCCGCCTACACCGTAATATTCTCCCAATTTTTGGAAGGCAATGTACGGACCGTTTGAAATGTATTCGTTTAAATTACCATTCACAGTTTTAGGATCGAACATTAATGCTAAAGCAATTGTTCCTAGAATTGCGGAAATCATAACCATTCCGGCTAAGCCCAACATAGCTTTAGGAAAGTTCTTAGAAGGCTTTTTTAACTTATTAACATACGGCGAAATTTTTTCAGCGCCACCGACAGCAAATACCAGAATTGAAAGAGAAGTGAAATACTTCGCATTGAAATCTGGCATAAAGTTTTGCCAATTCCAGTTAATAGTATAAAAATTAGCGTGTGGGTTGATCATTGGAGCCGCAAACATCATGATAATAAACAAAATTGACATGATGAACATAGAAGTTCCAGCAATAGTTGATAAAGTTTTAATAACTGGAATTCCGCGACTAGCTACCCAGCAAAAGAAAAGAAATACCACTAGCGTAGCTAATTGTGTCCAGGCAGTTGGTAAACTATCGTACCAATTAGTATTGCCAAAAATCCCCCAGGCCATTCCTCTTAAACCGCCTGTGCCTTTACTAGAAATGTAAACCACATGAACTGCCCAGAATGTCCAGCCGGCGTAATAAGCCCATTTGGGCCCAATAGTGGCATTAACCCATGAGGCCACGCCACCTTCAGAATCCTTAAAAACAGATCCTAACTCACCGACCATCAGAGCATAAGGAATAAAGAAAAGCAGGAAAATAATAATCCAACTGAAAATTACCTTGGTGCCGTCAAAATATATGAATCCGTTAACAACATTACCAAAGCTCCATACAATGGAAAAAGCCATGGTAGCAAGAGTTGTCCACATCATCTTTTTAGAATTATTTGGTGTTTCACCCATGAAACTACTCCCTTATTTAAAGATAACAAGTCTATATTTTATCTTAAATGATTTTAAAAATCTAATGATAAGGTATCTTTTATTTTATAACACAAGTAACTATTGATTTATGCCATAAAAAGTGCAAAACTATTATTATATTATATTTATAGGAAGGTTGAGAAAGTTTAATGGAAAAAAGTTTTAAAAATAAGTTGCTGGTTGCTGGCACGATAGCTGCAGTCGGCTTATTTGTTGGGAGTAATAATTCTTATATTTCTGCTAAAACCTACCACAAGGCTGTCACTAAAATAGCTGGTAATGGTACTTATGCAGTCTATCATAATGCTTCGAAAAAGGGCCCGTCAGGCAAGTTTACTTCAACTAAGTATTTCAAACATGCTCAAATTCAGTCCAAGCAATCAATTGCCACTAAAAAAGGCAAGTTTTGGAAGATAATTGTTGACGGCAAGACTGTCGGCTGGGTTAGTCAAAACTTCTTTGCCAGAAACCAGATTTCTGTCGCAAAGAACGTCAGTCTGGTTCAAAATGATAAATATTCGTTCAACACTAAAGATGCCATTAATTATGTGACTGATAGTGCAGGTACAGCAGTTGATGCAAGCAAGGTCACAGTTTCCAAGTCAAAGATTAGTTCAAATACTCCTGGTAAGACTACAGTTGATTATAGTTACGGCAAGGCTAAAGCCAGTGTTGATGTTACCGTCCGTTCGGATAAAAAAGAGGGTATAGCAAGAGCTGACAAGACACCTAAAAATGGTCCCAAGGAAGTTTCTACTTGGAAGGGCAGTTCAAAATCTTCTTCAAGAAACTGGAACGCAGCACATCACTATACTCCGGAAACCAGATCCAATACTTTTAAAGCAAACGGCTTAACTCTAAAGACTAAACTGTTCCAACCGCGTTTTGTAAGTCTTGATTATCACAAGGCGGGAGACAAGATGGGTCAAGTAGGTGTAATACCTGAAGGAATTACAGTCTATGGTTCTAACTTTACTGTGGCACTCTTTAACTCCAGTAAAGCGCAAAATGGTCACCTAGTTTCTTATGACTTAAAGCATATCAACAAATATAAAGCCCAAAACCTGTCCACTTTAAACTGGTCAACCTTCAAGAAATATGCTTCACATATTAAAGTTAGTCCTTATATTAAATTAGGTCACGGTCAGGCTATCGGCTCATCAGCTAATTACATTTATGTAATTGCCAATAACAACACTTCGAGCAACTCTGATGCTTCAGAAGAAATTTTGCAAATCCGTAAATCAGACATGAAGATCAATCAAATTTGGACTTTCAGAATTTCCAACTATGGTAATCCAAGATATATTCATAATGCTACCTTTGCTGGTGACAACACGATGTATTGCCTCTTCCATAACGGTGGTAACGGCTACTATGAATACTGGAAAGTAACCAGAAATGGTGATACTTGGACTCCTGTAGAAGTAGGAGCTACAAAGGGCAACTTTGTAAGCAACCATTCCCCAGTTCAAGGCTTTACGTACGACCAAAAGCACGACCAATTCTACATCGGCTTTAATGATTATATCTTTAAAGTTGATAAAGATGGTACTTACAAGAAGACTCATCGTTTGCATGTTAAACGTGAAATTGAGGGTCTGTCAGCATACGGTAATAAACTTTATGTTGAATTTGCTCAACGCGGAGAGTTGACCGCTGGTAAAACTAACTAATAAAAATTTAAGCAGTTTGAATAGTCAAACTGCTTTTTTGCTGCCTTTTAATATGCCTAAAAATATTGCTGATATTTTTTGCTTATTATATAATCATCATAATTATTTTTTAGCAGTTGAACTGCACTAATAAAACAGAAGCCGTAATAGCTTTTAAATATGATGTTTGAGTATACTTTAAGAAAATACAGCAGTATAAAAGGAGAAAACATGACAGATTTACTAGTAACAAATAAACTTACAAAGAAGTTTAAAGACCAAATTGTACTTGATCAATTAAACATGCGTGTCCCAGAAAATCAGGTTTACTGCTTGCTTGGGCCTAATGGGGCTGGCAAAACTACGTTGATGAAAATTTTAACGGGAATTATTTCTGCTACTAGCGGTACTGTCACGTTTGCAGGTCACGAATGGTCCAGAAATGATTTAACTGCTATTGGTTCCTTAATTGAAACTGCACCACTTTATGGCAATTTGACTGCTTATGAAAACTTGCAGGTGGTTTGTCGCTTAAGAGGAGTAGCAGAAACTGAAATCCAATCAATTTTAACTACTGTTGGCATAGAAAAAACAGGAAAAAAGTTAACTAAAAACTTTTCTCTGGGTATGAAAGAAAGGTTGGGTATTGGCTTAGCCCTTGTGGGTAAACCCAAACTGTTAATTTTAGATGAACCTACAAATGGACTTGACCCACTGGGAATTCAGCAATTGCGCAATTTAATTGCCAGTTTAAAAGAAAGTGGTATTACTATCATTATTTCTAGCCACATGCTTTCGGAAGTAGAACGATTAGCTGATAATATCGGCATCATTGGCAATGGTCACTTATTACTGGAAAAGCCGTTAGATCACTCAGAAAATCTGGAACAACTATTTAATGATACTTTGACAAAGGCTGGTGCTATTAATGCTTAATACTTTGGTAATTGAAAAAATCAAAACTAAAAGGACATTTATCAGGCAGCTATTGTGGCTTTATCCGTTTTTCATAACAGTGATAGTTTTAGTGATTTTTGCTCCTACTGGTTACGTTATTCAAAGCGTCATTAATCAATGGAGCATTATTTGGTTGCCATTATTTCTTGCTTTAATTGCTGGGTTGCTTGACCGGCGTGAGAAAAATAGCACAGATTATAAGTTGATTTTAAGTTCACCTTGCAATTTGTTTGATTATGAATTAGGCAGAATACTGCATGTCGCTGTTTTAACTTTCATTTCCTCTTTGTTTCTGATTATTTTCATCGCTTTAATGTTTTTGCTATCTGATAGTCAGATCAGCCCAATTTCATGTGTACTTGCTATTTTAGGCATTTGGCTAGTTAATCTGTGGGAAATACCACTTTATATTTGGTTTAGCCGCATTACTAACATGTACGTCACAATTATATTAGCTTTTGCCGGAATCTTTAGCGGTTTAGCCGTCAATAACTATGTCCTTGGTAAAATTTGGCCATTTACCTGGACTGAACTTTTTCCGGTATCGTTAATCAAAATAAACATTAATGGGCTGCCTCTTAAGGCAGGCACCACTGCCCCTAATAATTATTGGATGTTAATAGTGGCTATTTTGTTGTTTGTGTTAGTTAGTTATTTAGCCGCTAATTCATTTAGAAGGCAGGTAGTAAAAAATGCTTAAAAATGTTTTCCGGTCAGAAAGCATTAAGCTCAAGCGCAGCTTTTTGCTCTATTTTCATTTAGTGGCTTTAATTATTTTTCCGGTATTACTGGGGCTTTATTACGGCAATAGAAAAAGCGCGGTCACCACGACCACTATGGTAACCATTTTTTATGAATTGTTGGCAATTAGTTCTCCGATAGTTATCAGTATAGTCATTAGCTTAGTTTTCGACCGTGAGGAAAAAGCTGGTCATTGTAAAAATTGGTTAACAATTCCTAGCGCAAGGGGCCTAATTATTCAATTGCAGTTATTTTACTATTGGGTGCTCTATTTTATTGAAATTATTGGTATGAGCCTGCTTTATTTTTTGATTTTGCGTTTTGCTTTTCGGGTAAATGACCTATCATTTATCAAAATTTTCCTCACTAGTTTTATTTTTGCAGTTTTTGGTTTTCTTCAATATGAGATAACACAATGGCTGGTTTTAAAATTTAACGTTGGCGGAGCCATGATTTTAGGGTTCTTTGGTTTAGTTTTTGCGTGTCTCAGCATTACTAATCTTTTTGACTTTATTTGGCCTGTAGTTCTTTGGGCTTGGCAAATGAGACTAATGAGCTTTTGGCTGGCTGGAATTACTAGCCAAGTACAAAGCTGGACGGCCATGGCAATGGCTGTGCCCGTTATTTTAACTTTAGGGTTACCTTTTTTAATTACAAAAAGTTTCAATAATTGGCAAAATTAGATTGGTTTTATAAGAATAAGTAAAATAAGCTACTGCAAATGTTTCTGCAGTGGCTTTTTAGGTGCCAAAAAGTTAATATATACTTAAATAGTAAAGCTTTTCTTTAGTTAGCAGTTATTAATTTCATATTACTAGTGATTTCTGTATTATGATATGCGGCAAAAGAAAGAATTTTTATAAAGGAGAACTTTGTGGTAAAAAAAGATTTTATTGATACTTGTACCTTTTCAAAAAATGAAATGCAATACCTGGCTGATTTAGGTCTAAAAATTAAGGAGGCTATCAACCATGGCTATTACCCTCAGCTTTTAAAAGGCAAAAGCTTAGGTATGATCTTTGATCAAACTTCGACTAGGACTCGTTGTTCTGCTGAAACAGCAATGACGGAACTTGGGGGTCATGCGCTCTATCTGGCTCCCGGACAAATTCAGTTAGGAAAAAATGGTCATGAGGGTTTGGCTGATACTAGTCACGCTTTAGGTGACTTAGTTGATATCATTGGAGTTCGAACGGCTAGTCAAGAAGATATTGTAGAGATTGCCCAAAATTCGCATGCACCTGTAGTTAACTTTATGAGTGATGATGACCATCCTACTCAGGCTTTAGGTGATTTGATTACAATTAAAGAATTTTTACCGGAAGGTAAGAGATTATCTGACATTAAACTGGTTTTTGTGGGGGATGCAACGCAGATTACTATTTCAGCATTATTTTTGTGTGCCAAAATGGGCATGCACTTTGTTCAATATGGTCCAAAATCCAAGTGGATCCCACGAGATATTTATAATAAAGCTAATAAGATTGCTGAAAAAAACGGTGGCTCAATTACACTAAGTGAAGATGAAAGTTCACTTCAAAACGCTGATTTTATTTATACCGATGTTTGGTATGGTTTATATGATCATGAACTTGAAAAAGATGAATACATGAAGATCTTTTATCCTAAATATCAAGTCAATGATGAATTATTGGCAAAAACGGGCAATCCTAATGTTAAATTTATGCATTGCTTGCCGGCGAATAGGGGAGAAGAAGTTTCCGCTGCGGTTCTTGATGGCGAACAATCAATAGCTTGGCAGCAAGCAGCCAATAAAAAGACTGCTATGCGAGCAGTTTTTGTTTATTTGCTTAATTCAAAATTCACTGATATGAGTGATTCAAGACAAAAGGCCATCAAGTATAAATATAATGAAGAATTAGCTTATTTGCTTGCACAAAGACCATAAAGAAAAGACTAAAAGCTTTTGGCTTTTAGTCTTTTTGTATGCAAAATATTAATTTTTTTCCATTAATCTGATTAACCTAACATAATTTATAACTTGGGTCTTCTCTTTTTTGGTTAACGGTTTTTTATCAATATAAAGATTTTGAATTTCTTCAAAGTTAACCTTTTTTATATTACCGCCGGCAAGCCACATTGGGTCGACTTCTAAAGCTGCTGCGAGAAGCTCAATGCGATTTTGCTTAGGTTTATATTTGCCTTCTAAGTAGTCGTGAATGTTGGACCGCGGTATCCTTGTTCTTCTTGAAAGTTCAGCCTGTGTAATTCCAGATTTTGCAAAAGAGGATTTGAAATTTTCTAAAAATGTTGCCATAAGCGTAAATCACTCAATTCTATACAAAAAATTTTTCTTTCTCTAACTTATTACAAATCAGCCTTCATTTTGTAAAAACGCTTACTTCTAAGTGCGGTAATGAAATCAGAACGATATGCAAAATAAGTCTTTTGTATGCATTATTGCTGTAATGATTTAATAATTATTTTACCAAAATAAGCATTTTTGTTCAAAATTATTTGTAATGAAAACATAACGAGAACCAAAACAGTAAAAAAGGAATTTTGTCAATGTTATTAAAACATTATAATTAAAAATAAATTGTATAAAAATTAAAAATGCTTATTACTAAATAAACTTTTATTGACAAGTAAAAAAATGGTTCTTATTTCACCTTTACTTTCAGCGCCTTATTGACAGCGTTTGCATAAATATGGAATTATTGGTTTGCAAGTAATTAATTATTTGTTAGATTCTTAAATCCTGTTTTTGAAAATATCTTGGAGGTAGCAATTTGAGAGAAAAAAATAAAATTATTTTACTAACTCACGGTGGTTGGGGAACCGCACTTATTAAAAGTATGGGTTTACTGGTTGGAAAAACAGAAAATATTATGGATATTGGTTTAACAGCAAATATGACGTTAGATCAATACATGTTAAAAATTGAAAATAGTGTAATGCCAGTCAATAAAAATACTATTGTTTTAACTGATATACCTGGGGGTACGACTAGCAATGTGGCTTTGAGATTAACACAAAAATATCCGTGGACAATTTTGTCTGGCGTTAATGCGCTCATGCTGGTGGAAACAATAATGCACCAAAATGAAGATATTACCGCAGAAATAGTTAAAAAAATTCTTGAAGCCGGGCAACAAAGTCAGAAAAATTTGAATTTATTATTTAGAAGTGAAGGATAAAAATATGAATGTTGTTTTGTGTAGAGTAGATAGTCGGCTTATTCATGGACAAGTGGTAACGAAATGGGTCGGTCAGTATAACGTTAATAGAATTATCGTAGTCAGTGATCAACTTGAAAAAGATCAATTTATGAGGAGCATATATTTAATGGCTGCTCCGCCAGACGTCAAAGTAGAATGTTTGGGAATTGCTTCATTAAAAAAGGCTCAAGAGGAGGACAAATTAGCAACTGGCAGAATTTTGCTTATTCTTCCCGACATTGCAACCCTTAAAACAATTGTAGATGAAAAAATATATCAAGGAAAAGTACAAATCGGGGGTTTAGGTGGTGGTCCCGATCGTAAAGTTGTTTTTCAAAATATTACTTTAAATGATAGTGACGCCCAAATATTGGAGGAACTGAAAAACCAAGATTGTGAGATTTATTTTCAAACTATCCCGGAGGATGCGCCACAGAGTTTAGAAAAAATCATAGAAAAATATAGGAAGGCGTGATTAAAATGAACAATACGGCTTTGGCTGTTGTAATGGGACTTTATTTTTGGTTTGCCAATTTGAGATTTGGGTACACTTTTTCCGGCATGCTCAAGCAACCTGTTTGTGTTGCTTTAGTTGTTGGACTGATAACAGGACAAATGGCGCAGGCAATGACAATTGGAGCTGGAATACAATTGATGTTTTTAGGGGTTACATCAACGCCTGGTGGTAATGTGCCAAACGATCCTGCTCTAGCAGCTACTATTGCTATTCCAATTGCAGTTACACTTAATATGAATGCACCAGCAGCAGTGGCACTGGCAGTACCTTTTGGTATTTTAGGTGTCTTTCTAGATCAATTGAGAAGAACTATCAATGCTATTTGGATACATATGGCAGATAAAGATGCAGAAAAATTAAATTATAAAGGTATTTATGCAGCAGCCTTCATCTACCCAGCACTTGTTGGTTTTCTCATTAGGTTTCCTGTAGTTTTTGCCGCTAATTACTTTGGTCGCGGAGCTGTTCAGGCTTTAATAACTGCTATTCCCCAATGGCTAATGCATGGTTTTGAAGTGATGGGCTCACTGTTACCAGCATTAGGATTTGCTTTAACTATCAGTGTAATTGGTAAGAAAAAACTTTTGCCATATTTCTTTATAGGGTTTGTAGCTGTTGTATATTTCAAAGCTGAAATAATGGCGGTCGCTATCATCGGTATTTGTATTGCTTATCTTGTAAGAAAGAATGCCAATAAGGAGGAAGCATCATAATGACTCAAACAAAAAAATTATCAAAAAGAGAAGTTAATAAAGCTTTTTGGATTTACCAGCTGGGATGTGAAGAATCAAATTCCTATGAAAGACTCCAAAGCTTAATCTTTTGCGCTTCGATGATACCAGCAATTAAAAAACTATATGCTGACGATAAAGAAGAACAAAAAAAGGCATTAAAACGTCATCTTACCTTTTTTAATACTGAAGGGTCGATAGGTTCTTCGATTCAAGGAATTACTCTGGCGATGGAAGAAGAAAAAGCTAATGGTGCTGATATCTCAGGTTCAGCTATTACTTCTATCAAAACTGGTCTAATGGGACCATTAGCTGGCATTGGAGATTCGGTAATTTGGTCTGCTTTAATGCCAATTATTATTTCGATTTTTATTCCAATGGCAAAATCCGGCAATCCGCTTGGCGGACTGTTACCGCTAATTATTTATACAGCGATCACAATGTATATTAGTTATTTTCTTATTCATAGGTGTTACACTGTTGGTCGTTCTTCGATCATTGATCTGCTTCAAAATGGTTTGATTAAAGAAGTGATCTATGGTGCAAATGTTTTGGGAATGATGATGATGGGTGCTCTTTCTGCTTCTTATGTGACTGTGACCACACCTTTGAAAATTCACGTTCCCGGCGGATCTACTATTGTTCTTCAAACTATTTTGGATAGTATGCTTAAAGGCTTGCTACCGTTAGCAGCTGTTTTATTAATTTATTGGTATATGCAAAAGAAGGGACCACGCTATGGCGTAATTATCGGTACTATCATTGTTATTAGTTTGCTTGGTTCATTTTGCGGAATTCTGTAATCTAAATGGAGGTAGAAATGGATTTTTATCAGAAATTAAATCTTAAAAAAGTAATTAATGCTAGCGGTAAAATGACAATTTTGGGTGTTTCCAAGGTCGCAAATGAAAGTATTGCAGCGCAACAATTTGGCGATCAGCATTTTTTTGAAATGACTGATTTAATTGAAAAAAGCGGGAAATATATTGCCGAAATGATTGGAGCAGAAGATGCTCTCATTGTTAATTCAGCTTCGGCGGGAATTGCCCAAGCGGTAGCAGGCATAATTGGCCAAGGGAGTGAATATCACCTTTATCATCCGTATACCAAACGGATTATAAAAAGAAATATTATTTTACCAAAGGGACAAAATATTGATTATGGGGCACCTGAAGAAGAAATGATTGCACTTGGTGGCGGCCATCCTGTCGAAGCAGGCTATGCTAATACCTGTTCTGATCATAATTTGGAGATCATGATTGATGAGAATACAGCTGCCATATTATATGTTAAGAGCCATCATTGTGTGCAAAAGAGTATGTTAACTATCAAAGAAGCACTTAAGGTTGCCCATGAACATAATCTCCCATTAATTTTGGATGCAGCTGCCGAAGAAGACATTAAAACATACGTTGATTTAGGCGTTGATGTAATTATTTTTAGTGGTGCAAAGGCAATTGCTGGACCGGCATCTGGTTTAATTTTGGGTAAAAAGAAGTATATTAACTGGACGCGCATGCAAGCTAAAGGTATAGGCCGCGCAATGAAAATAGGAAAAGAGAACATTTTAGGTTTAACCGCTGCTTTTGAAAACTATGTCAAATGCGGCCCGGAAAACGGCGAAAATATGAAAAAAAGACTAAGCCCTTTTATTTCTGCTTTGTCTAAATTGCCCCATGTTTCTGTTACGCAACAAAAAGATCAGGCCGGAAGGGATATTTATCGAGCTGATATGAAAATAGATCCAAGTTTTTCTAAAAATGCGATAACGGTTATTAAGGAATTAAAAGAGCAAGCACCAGTTATCTATACAAGAGAATACCGAGCAAATGAAAATATCATTGAATTTGATATTCGAGCTATAGATAATGCAGAAATGAAAACTATTGTTAAACGCTTGCAGGAGATTTTGAAATGATGAAATTAGAACCAAATTATTATGAAGGAAGAGTGGCATTAAACTGTTTAGCAGGTTCAATACAAAATGCCAAGGAGATATATGAAGCGGCTCAAGGACACCTAGTTTGTGGTCTTTTAACCAAAAATTACGCCAATACCGAAAGTTGTATTACTACCATGAAAAAATATCAAAATGCGGTTAATAATGCAATTTCAATTGGATTAGGAGAAGGAGATCCTAATCAAAGCAAAATGGTATGCGAGGTATCTGAGACTGTTCAACCACAGCATGTAAACCAAGTTTTTACTGGTGTTGGTTTTACTAGAGCCTTAATTGGTCAAGATGAAACGGTAATTAATGGGCTTGTCTCACCAACTGGTAAAGTAGGTTATGTCAACGTAGCTACGGGACCATTAAGTTCAAAGGAGAAAGTAGCGACTATTCCAGTAGTAACAGCTATTGCTATGTTAAAAGATATGGGTGGCAGTTCTCTAAAATTTTTCCCTATGCAGGGGTTAAAGCATTTAGAAGAATATGAGTATGTTGTCCGAGCTTGTGCCGATAATAATTTTAGTATTGAACCTACAGGTGGGATCAATTTAGATAACTTTGAGAATATCTTGCAAATAGCGCTTAAAGCGGGTGTAAAAAAGGTTTTGCCTCATGTTTATTCATCGATCATAGATAAGGATTCTGGCTTAACAAGACCAGAAGATGTTAAAAAACTATTTGAAATTGTGAAAAGTAACTTAGACTAAGGAAACTAGCAAATAAAAAAAGAGAAATTTTTGAAATTTCTCTTTTTTATATTGCATTCTCTATATCTGCTTTTGTTTTTAAGCCTTCTTGACCCCATAATTCTTTCTTAGAATTATTAATTCTGAAATGGGGGGCGCTAATACTAAAAGCGCCTAATATTTTGTCGTTTTTTAATATTGCAAATCCTAAGCAATATATTCCGTCCTGATTTTCTCCATCATCAATCGCATAGCCTCTTGTTCGCGTTCTTTTTATTTCTGCTAACAGCTCTTTGCGATTGGTAATCGTATTGACAGTTAAACTTTTTAACGCGGTTTCGTCAAGATATTTTTCAATCTCACTATTTGACATACAAGCCAAAATTGCTTTCCCCATACCTGATGAGTACATGTTCATATGGCCGCCTAATTGCAAATTTAAACGAATGGTGTTTGTACTTTGAGCCCGATCCAATAACGTAATCACATTTTTGTCTTTAATACCTAAGTTAACGGCTTCAGTTGTTCTATCTCTGAGTTCATTAATATAAGGCATTGCTATTTTGTCTAAGCTGAAACTATTCCTGGCCTTTTGTGCGTACTTTAAAAACGTTAACCCTAAATAGTATCTTTTTGGATTACCAAAACAACGCACAAATTCACAATATTCCAATGTATTTAATATTTTGAGAATAGTCGGTTTAGTGATAGTTATATTATCACTTATTTCTTTTAAAGTTGGTGCCGTTTCGCATTTAGAAATATAATCTAATATTTTCTTTGCTTTAAGCAGAACCGTACCATATAGATGATTTTCGGTCATTAGCTCTCCTTGTTTTTCAAAAAAATGTTTGAAAGCCCTTGCATTATTTTTAAAACATCCTACAATATTATTGTAAATAAGAAATGCAGTTTCTAAATAAGAAATTTGCTGATTTAATATAGGAGGAGTTATAAAATGGTTGAAATTCATGAATCAGAAGAGGAAATTCGTCAACATGAAGAGGAGTTGAAGAATAACTTCGATATGAATAAGTTTAGCCTTAAAAATAAAGTTGCAATTATTACTGGAGGCAACACAGGATTAGGACAAGGCTATGCAATAGCTATGGCTAAAGCTGGGGCTAATATTTTTATCCCGACCTTTAATGAGTTGGAATGGGATAATACACGTTCAATTATTGAAAGTGTGGGACAAAAAGTTGAATTCATGAAGTGTGACCTTACAGTTAAGGGTGAACCTCATAAAGTTATTGAAGAAGCTTTAAACAAAATGGGTCACATTGATATTTTAGTAAATAATGCTGGAATGATCAAACGTAATCCTTTACTAGAATCGAAGGATGAAGACTGGGACAAAGTTATTGCAATCAATTTAAGTGCAGTTTATCACATGTCTTTGGAAGCATGCAAAGTGTTTGCTAAACAGAAGTCGGGTAGGATTATCAATATTGGTTCAATGCTCTCATATCAGGGTGGTAAATTTATTCCTTCCTATACTGCTTCAAAGCATGGTGTAGCAGGTTTAACAAAGTCTTTTGCTTCTGAAATGGGTGCATACAACGTTACAGTTAACGCAATAGCGCCTGGTTATATTAAGACTGAAAATACTGCACCAATACGTGCACAAAAAGACAGAAATGATGAAATTTTAGGAAGAATACCAATGGGTCATTGGGCAGAACCATACGAATTAATGGGTCCCGCTGTCTTTCTAGCAAGTGATGCTGCGGCATATGTCAATGGAGCAATTCTACCTGTTGATGGTGGTTATTTGGTTCGTTAATTAGTACTTGCTAAAAATAGGAGACAATTATGACGTTTATAAATTACATAATGTCTCTGGGAGCAAGTGTGATGATGCCAATCATTTTTCTAATACTTGGCTTGTGTATTGGGATGGGTTTTGGCAAATCACTTGTTTCTGGACTTAAAGTCGGAGTTGGTTTTGTCGGTTTAAGTGTGGTTACACAACTTCTTTCTGATAATATTGGTCCTGCTGTAAATGCAATGGTAAAAACTTATCATTTACATCTTTATACGTTGGATATCGGCTGGCCTGCAGCTTCGCAAGTTGCTTTTGCAACTTCTGTCGGCGCGATTATTATTCCTTTAGGCTTGTTAGTGAATATAATTTGTTTACTAATAGGTGCTACTAAAACTTTAAACATTGACCTGTGGAACTACTGGCACTTTGCCTTTATTGGTTCAATAGTCTATTTTGCAACCAACAACTTTTGGTGGGGAATGTTTGCAGCTTGTGTAACTATTATTGTCACGTTAATAGGTGCTGACAGATCGCAAAAAAAGGCAGAAGATTTTTATGGGAAAGATTTAATTGGTATATCCATACCGCAAGCTTTCTGCGTAAGTTTTATTCCTTATGCAGTCATTGTAAATTGGATAATTGATCGTATTCCCGGTCTCAATAAAATAGACATTGATGCTAATAAAATGAAAGAAAAATTTGGCGTTTTGGGAGATCCAATCGTTTTAGGCATCATTGTGGGTATTTTAATTGGCATTTTAGCAAGATATTCTCTTGCTAAAATTTTACAACTAGGAGTTATCTTGGCTGCTGTAATGGTTTTGATACCAAGAATAACAAGTCTTTTTATCGAAGGTTTGTCACCAATTGCAAAACGGACCCAAAGCCTAGTTAAAAGTCACTTCAAAGGGAAGGACTTTAATATTGGAATGACACCTGCTTTAGTCATTGGTCATCCAGTAACACTGGTAACGAGTTTACTTTTAATTCCAATAATTCTATTTTTGTCAGTGATTATTCCTGGTAATCAATTTTTACCGCTTGCCAGTTTATCAGGCTTAATTTACATTTTCCCTTTAGTTCTACCGTATACAAAAGGAAATGTCTTTAAGACTTTGTTAGTTGGTATAGTCAGCTTAGTATTAGGAGTTCTTTCAGCTACAACCTTAGCGGGCATTTTTACTAAAGCAGTTAAAATTGTCCAAGCAAGCTTAATACCAGCAGGAACATCTTCAGTTGCAAGCATTGATTTTGCTTCGAGTCCTCTTGCTTGGTTAGTATACGAAGGGACAGTCAATCTTCCAGTCATTGGCGCAATAGCTATTGCAGCTATTGTCATTGGTTTAATGATATGGAACAGAAATCAAATTAAAAAGGGTTTATAATCACTTAAAAGAAACTAATTGTAGATTTTTAATAGTAAAAGCTACTGATTTTTAGGGCAAATTTGAGCAGTTTGTTAATAATCAACAAAAGGAGATTAGTCTAAGATTAGACTATCTCCTTTTTGGTTTTATTATTTAAATATGGGTCCCCTGAGAGTCGAACTCAGATTTTAAGAACCGGAATCTTACGTGCGATCCATTACACTAAGGACCCAAATTGACACAACAACAAGTATAACAGAAAAGAAGTAAAAATTGAATTCTTTTTTCTTACATTAGGAAAACAGGTTAGTTTTTGCATCATCAAGCAAAATTGTTAAGACTTTTTAATGGACACAATTTTTCTTGAATTATTTTATAGGGGTTGCTATACTATAGGTGTCGATTGAGAAATGGGTAACTTATTTAGCATGAGTTCATGTTTCTCTTATATTTTTAGACAATCTGGGACAGTTAATGACAACAATTGGGTCAAAAAAGTCCCAGAAGAAGGAGAGATATTAATGTACTCGGAATTTCCCGTGCTTGAAGCTCTCGTTCCAGACATCTTAAAAGTTTTTCGGCAAAGATATCTTGTCCTTGAGCAAATTTCTTTTAATGCACCAGTAGGTCGTAGAAGTGTTGCTCAGTGTTTAGGACTTTCTGAAAGAAATGTGCGTACGGAAACAGAATATTTGCGAGATCACGGTTTGATCGAAATCAAAAGTTTCGGCATGTTTATGACAGAGAAGGGCAAAAAAATTTTGCAGGAAGCTGCTCCTCTAATTGATCGCTTGTTTAATGCAGGAAAGACTGAGATTGAGTTGGCCCGCAAGCTTGGTATTGAGCGCACGATTATAGTACCAGGAGATAGTGATTTACAAGAATTAGTTTATGAGAGAATGGGCGAAGAGCTTAATGCGGCTCTTGATTTGCTTTTACCATTAGGACATTCAATCATTACAGTTTTAGGCGGCGAAGCCCTTGCAAAGTCAACTAGGAACTTGTCTAAAAGTTTAAGCAAAAATCGACAATTGCAATTTGTGCCTGGTCGTGGTGCTTTAGGTGAAAATGTTGCTATTCAAAGTAACACCATTGTGCAAGAAATGGCAGCTGAAACTGGTGGTAGTTATAAAACGTTGTATTTACCAGAGCAGATTTCTTCGGCAGCTTATAAATCTTTAATTCGTGAATCGGCATTTACAGATGTACTTGAAGATATTTCACAGACAGATGTGGTAATTCATGGAATAGGGTTAGCTCACGATATGGCAAGACGCAGAGGATACGATTCGATTCGCTTATCCGAATTGCGTGAAAAAAAAGTAGTCACCGAATGTTTTGGGTGTTTTTTCGATGGTGAAGGGAAGATTGTTGACCGCGTGCCTCAGGTTGGCTTGCAGTTTGAGAATCTTAATAAAATACCCCACATATTTGCCTTTGCTTGTGGCGGCCGCAAGGCTAAAGCAATCAAAGCTTATATGCCTAATGCTCCGCATCAAACCTGGTTAATTACTGATGAGGGAGCCTCAGAGAAGATTTTAAAGGAGAAGTAATTCTCATTTAAAATAAATTGATGTAAACATATCTTACATAGTTCTTAAGGAGGACTTTAGAATATGACAGTTAAAATTGGTATTAACGGCTTTGGCCGTATTGGTCGTTTGGCATTCCGTCGGATCATGGACTTAGGCGAAAAGTCAAAGGATATTGAAGTTGTTGCTATTAACGACTTGACTACTCCAGCACTTTTGGCACACTTGCTAAAATATGACTCAACTCATGGTACTTTTGACCACGAAGTTTCAGCTACAGAAGATTCAATTGTTGTTGATGGTAAGAAATACCGTGTATACGCAGAACCTCAAGCTCAAAACATTCCTTGGGTTAAGAATGACGGTGTTGACTTTGTTCTTGAATGTACTGGTTTCTACACCAGCAAGGCTAAGTCACAAGCTCACCTTGACGCAGGTGCCAAGAGAGTCTTGATTTCAGCTCCTGCCGGCAATGACTTAAAGACTATTGTTTACTCAGTAAACGATGATACTTTAGATGCAGACGACAAGATCGTTTCAGCTGGTTCATGTACTACTAACTCATTAGCACCAATGGTTGATGCTTTGCAAAAAGAATTTGGTATTAAAGTAGCTACTATGACTACTATCCACGCTTACACTTCAACCCAAATGCTTTTGGACGGTCCTGTTCGTGGTGGTAACAAGCGTGCCGCTCGTGCTGCTGCTGTTAACATTATTCCTCACTCAACTGGTGCTGCTAAGGCTATTGGTCTTGTTGTTCCAGAATTGAACGGTAAAGTTAATGGTCACGCACAACGTGTTCCAGTTACTGATGGTTCATTAACTGAATTAGTTTCAATCCTTGACAAGAAAGTTACTGCTGACGAAGTTAACTCAGCATTGAAGAAGTACGAAAGCCCATCATTTGCTTACAACGATGACGAAATCGTTTCAAGTGATGTAGTTGGTATGACTGCTGGTTCAATCTTTGACCCAACTCAAACCATGGTAACTACTGCCGGTGACAATCAATTAGTTAAGACTGTTGCTTGGTACGACAATGAATACTCATTCACTTGCCAAATGGTTCGTACTTTGTTGAAATTTGCTACTCTTTAATCTGTAATATTTGATTACTGTTACGTGGCAAAAGAGAAGGCGGAGGGAAATTCTTCCTTCCGCCTTTTTTTCAAAATTAAAATAATTAAGTTATCGGAGGATATAGATGGCTAAATTAATTGTTTCTGACCTTGATGTAAAAGACAAAAAGGTTTTAGTCCGTGTTGATTTTAACGTGCCAATTAAAGATGGTGTGATTGGCGACGACAACAGAATTGTTGCTGCTCTTCCTACTATTAAATACATCATTGAAAATGGCGGTAAAGCAATTTTGCTTAGTCACTTGGGACGTGTTAAGTCAGATGACGATAAGAAAGAATTGTCTTTAAAACCAGTTGCTGAACGCTTAAGCGAACTCTTAAAGAAACCAGTAACTTTTGTTCCTGCTAATGAAGGCAAAGAAGTTGAAGACGCTGTTGCCAACATGCAAGACGGAGATGTTGCTGTTTTAGAAAATACTCGTTTCCAAGATATTGACAATGATTTTGGCAAACGTGAAAGCAAGAATGATCCTAAGTTAGGCGAATACTGGGCTTCATTAGGTGACATGTATGTTAACGATGCCTTTGGTACTGCTCACAGAAGTCACGCTTCTAACGTTGGTATTGCTGAAGCCATGAAGAAAGATGGTAAGCCTGTTGCTGCTGGTTTCTTAATGGAAAAGGAAATCAAGTTCTTAGGTGATGCTGTTGCTAACCCTGTACACCCATTTGTTACCATCTTAGGTGGTGCTAAGGTTTCAGACAAGATCGATGTTATTACTAACCTCATTCCAAAATCTGACCACATTTTAATTGGTGGTGGTATGGCTTATACTTTCTTAGCTGCTCAAGGCCATGAAATTGGTAAATCTTTATTTGAACCAGATAAAGTTGATCTTGCTAAAAAATTGTTAAAAGACGCTGATGGCAAGATTGTATTACCTGTTGACAACGTTGCAGCAACTGAATTTTCAAACGATGCTGCCCGTAAAGTTGTCGGTGATGATATTCCAGAAAACATGATGGGTCTTGATATCGGTCCTAAGACTGTTGCCAAGTTCAAAGATGTTTTAAAAGATGCCAAGACTGTTGTTTGGAATGGACCAATGGGTGCCTTTGAAATGTCAAACTTTGCTGAAGGTACTCTAGAAGTTGGTAAGGCTCTTGCTGATTTAACTGATGCTACTACTATTATCGGTGGTGGTGACTCAACTGCAGCCGCTAAACAACTTGGTATCGCTCCAAAGATCACCCACATTTCTACTGGTGGTGGTGCTTCTTTGCAATATCTTGAAGGTAAAGAATTACCAGGAATTGCCTGCATTTCAGACAAGTAAACTTTAAGAAAGGACATTATTTACATGCGTACACCAATTATTGCTGGTAACTGGAAATTACATATGAATCCAGAGCAAACAAAGGAATTTGTTGCTGCTGTAAAGGACAAGTTGCCAGAAGCAAGTAAAGTTGAAGCTCTGATTTGTGCCCCAGCCGTTGACCTTGAAAGTTTAGCTCAAGCTGCCGCTGGTTCAAACTTGCGTGTTGGTGCAGAAAATGCTTATTTCGAAGATGAAGGTGCCTTTACTGGCGAAACTTCACCTAAAGTTTTAAAAGAAATGGGCATGAATTACTGCATTATTGGTCACTCTGAACGTCGTGGTTACTTCCACGAAACAGACGAAGACATTAATAAGAAAGCTAAAGCTTTATTTGCTAATGACGTTACTCCAATTATTTGCTGTGGTGAATCACTTGAAACTCGTGAAGCCAACAAACAAGAAGATTGGGTTGTTAGTCAAATCAAGGCTGCACTTGCTGGCTTATCAGCCGATCAAGTTGCTAGTTTAGTTATTGCCTATGAACCAATCTGGGCTATTGGAACCGGTAAGACTGCCAGTTCTGATCAAGCTGAAGAAATGTGCAAGACTATTCGTGATACTGTCAAGGATTTGTATAATGAAGAAACTGCAGAGAATGTTAGAATTCAATACGGTGGTTCTGTAAATCCAGGCAATGTTAAAGAATTAATGGCTAAACCTGATATTGATGGTGGTTTAGTCGGCGGTGCTTCACTTAAACCTGATTCATTCTTAGAATTAGTAAATTACCAAGATTAATTTTTAACTGTATATAACCAAAAAGTCTCTGATTTTTCAGAGGCTTTTTTGTTTATATATGTTTAATACCGATAACATTACTAAAAATAAACAAGTTACAAGTTGTTAATTATATAGTCATGTATTAAAATTTAATATATTAATTAAACTATTTCATTTAATTAATGATAATCTCGAAAAGAATAATGAAAAAATAAGTCAAATTTAAGTTTATTTTGGCTACTAACCTAAAAGGGAAAAAGCGCATGAGAGTATTGACATATGCACTACCGGTCTCAGATTACATAGGTAAAAAGTACTATACTGTAAAATATGAGAAGATTTGCTAAAAAATCAGCTTTTATTAACTCAGAAGGGGGAAAAGAAAATTGAATAAACAGGTAAAAAATAGCAAAATAAAGATGCTTATTGCTATAACTATGTCTTTAGCACTTGGATTGTTGGCAGGAAAAGCCAGTGATAGTAGCTTGTTAAATACAAATATGGTTGTTCAGGCAGCTCATGTAAAAGGCAATTTAGGGATACTGACCACACCGAAAAAGATGCGTGGCACCTGGTATGGCAAAGCTTTTGATTTAAACTATAAATCTAAAGTACTTAATAAATTAAGGGTAAAAGCTCATAAAATTGATTCTAATGAATTACATAGACAAGACACTAATGCCAAGGGGATCAAAAATACTAAGCAAACTAGAAATTGGGTAAAGGCTTTTTACCCTGTAACTTTTAAAAAAGACAAAAATATAAAGTATATCTTAATGTTTCCTTGGTTTAGTCCTGCTGCATCAGGTTGGAGCTTGGGTATATATCATTACAAAGGACACCGCGTTTTAATTGAAAGAACCACTTCTTCTTATAGAATAACTAATGTTTATTGGCGCTCAGTTAAGCTAGCTAGAATGTATGGTGGTAAAAAACCAAAGGAGTTAAAAACATACGCTCAATGATAAAAACATTTTAACGAATTTTGTTATAGTCGATGCAAATGTCTCTGATTTTTCAGAGGCTTTTTTGTTTAATATTTTTACTATCACTTGCTTTTATCATAGTGCGTGTCCATAATAGAATGAAATAATTCCAATAGGGGAGGCAAATACTATGAAATTACATAAAACACTTACTTGGTCAGTTGTTGTAGCTGCTTTAGCTGCAGCAAGCGGAATTAGTGTGAATCAAACAAATTTGGTTCAAGCGGCTACTTCAAAAAAAGCCCAAAATACTGTCAACAAAACCAAATATGGCTTTAAGAGAGACTTTATTTTTCCTAAATCTTGGCAAGTCAAATGGTATAGTAATACTCATGATAAGTTAAGTAAAATGACCATTAAAAAGAATGGTTTCATAACACCTTGGACCGGCGAGTATGTTGAATTGGTTTCAGCAGGTAAAGTAAAGGGCACAAATAAGTACTTGTGGCAAATGCCTCAAAGTTGGTTTACCAAGCATGATAAAATCTTCAAACATTTGGGTCGAGTAACAACTAATAAGATTAACAACAAAAAATGGACTGTCTATAGTCCAATAGATGAAAACAATATTGAAATTGGTTTCGCTTTTAGATTAAAGAACGAAAAAAATGCTGGTAAAACCCAAAAAGTATTATTTGAGGCTAATCCCAAAACTGGTGAAGTTATTGACCAGTTCTTCCCTTCACCAAAATTAGCTAAGAAATATCAACATTATAATTTTAAGGGTGAAACATACGCACCTTCATTTAATCAATATCAAGAAAAGTAAATACATCTGATTTAGAACTAATTCTCAGCTTGAGAATTAGTTTTTTCATACTAAATTGAATTACTTTGAAGGACCAACAAGTTTATAATTATTGCTATAATGAATAAAATATTTTTTTACAGGAGAGAAAAAATGGTCAAAAAATTTATTACCATGTTTGCACTAGCAAGTTTGGCAATGTCTATGACAGTGCCAGTTGGAAGTGTTCAACCAAAAACTGTGCAAGCTGCGCAAATAACCAAAAGCAAATATGGGTTTGATAAACAATTTAAATTTCCTAAAACTTGGCGTGGAAAATGGTATAGCAACAACAATTTCACTCCCAATCCCATGAATATTCATACATCTGCAATCAATCTACCGTTAACCAATGAATATATTAAAGTAATTAAAGTCGGCATGGTCAAGGGTACAAAGAAATATCCTTGGGAAATGTCTTCGGCCTGGCAAGAGAAAAATCAGAACGTTTTAGCAAAATATTTACGAGCATCGAGTAAAAAATTGCGTGGGAGTAAATGGATTGTATTAAGTCCAGTACAGGAAAAAACAACTAAAAATGGGAATGCTTTCACAGTTAAGACTGAAAAAATAGCCGGTAAAAAGTATAAAGTGTTATTTCAAAGTAATCCAGAAGACGGGTTAGTAACCAACCAATTTTTTAAAACAAAATCTTTAACTGATAAATATAGTGCTTATGAATTTAAAAATGTGAAATATAGTAAAGTTAATCCGCGATAGTAGCAAGCTGCAATCTTAAATATTATGATTGCAGCTTTTAATTTTTAAAAAGGAGGAAAAGTGAAACTATTAGTAACAGGAGATAGCATTATTGCGCGTAACGAAGGTTTATCAAAGCCACGCATCAATGTTGAACTGCAGCAAAAAGTACTGGAATTAAAATTAATTAATACTGCTGTGTCTGGTATCAATTCTGGAGCCTTTTATTCATTACTACCCCAGTTAGTACTTAAGATTGACTGTTGTGACAAGTTGCTTTTACTTCTAGGTACTAACGATATTGCACAGCATAAACAAGTTCCCCGAAGCCAATTTAAAATTAATATGGGTTTGATCATTTCTAGTGTGATTTATTCATATTATCCGCAAAATATAATTTTGGTTTCACCACCGGCTATAGGTAAAAATAAGCAAAAAAAAGAGAACTAACCAAAAAATCACATCTTATACTTCTGATTTTAAAAAATTGGCAACTACATATAAATTGCAATTTATCAATCTTTTTCAGGCCATGATTGCTTAAGGCAATTTAACAACGCTTTGTAAACGTCAATTAGATGACGGCTCACATTTTGGTGCAGAGGGATACCAACTGTTAGCCAACCTGATTGTAGCAAAGTTGGCGATTGACAGACGGTAAAACTAGAGCAGCTGTTGACATATTTTCTCTTTTTGCTATGATAAAAATTAAAATTTAATTAAATGTATATTGTTGTTAAGGAGGGCCAAAATGTCTCAATATCTGAAAAAACATGCACTTGCAGTTATAGCAGCTTGTCTACTATTATTAGTAAATTCAGTATTGCAAGTTTTGGCTGCTACCAAGATGGCTGTCTTGGCAAATTACTTAATTGCCGGAAAAATTAGTCCCTTTGTTGACATGCTTATATTTATTTTCTTACTTTGGTTTCTGACCTTTATCATTTCTTTTCTCGAAAAATATATTCAAGAAACTGTGACACAAGACATTCTCAGTGATATTCGCAATGATATAGTCACTAGTCTAATTGAACTTCCGCAAAATAAATTTAAACAAAATCCGGTTGACTATTATGAATCATACCTGCAAAATGATGTCAATTTAATCCATAAAGAAGGGCTGGATACTTTTTTTCTCATTGTCCGTTTTAGCGGTAATGCTATTTTTGCTTTAGTAGCACTATATCTTTATAGTTATATTTTATTTATTGTAGCAATCATGCTCGTGACTTTAATCGTCTTAGTGCCACGTTTATGTAAAAAATTTTTGACTACTGGTGTAACCGCGATTTCGCAGGCTAATGAGCAGTTCTTAAAATACACGAGTAGTGGTTTACACGGCTACGATACCCTTTATGCTTTTAATGTTTTACCTGAAATTAAAAAGCTGGTGGCAGCGGGGTCACAAGCATTAAAGAAAGCAAATGTTCATAACACTGTCAGAAGATCTACTGTTGATATCGTCACCGGAGTAATTAATATTGGCAGTCAACTACTGATTTTAGGCGTTACTGGTTGGCTGCATTTTAAAGGCGTACTCACAGCAGGCGCAATTTTAGCAACCGCCGAATTAGGGACTAAAGTTTTTGATTCCGCTGGCATAATTAACCGCTACTTTGCCCAATTACTCTCTACTTCAAGCATTTTTACCAAGTTTAATAATTTAAAGCAAGCGCTAAAAACTGCTAGTCCTAAATTTCTTGCAGCCACTTTTCCGTTAGAGTTTAAAACGCTTGAATTTAAAAATGTTTCTTTTTCTTATCCGAATGCCAAAGAACAAGTACTGCATGACTTTTCTTTTGTTTTTGAAAAGGGCGCTTTTTACAAATTAAACGGGATTTCTGGACGGGGAAAATCCACATTACTGAAATTGGCTACAGGGCAACTCATTCCTACCAAGGGGGAAATTCTTTTAAATGGTGTTAATATTGCCACTATCCCTCGTAACGTAATAAATTCAATAATTATCTATATGCCGCAAACAGTTACAATGTTTCCGCGCTCCATTGATTATAATATTTTGCTGGGGCGTAATTATGATAAGGCAAGTCTGAATAAGGTAAAACAAGATTTTGAAATTGATGAAAATTGGCAATATGATTCTTTATCAGGTGGGCAAACTCAACGTGTTGCTTTAGCTAGGCTGATAGATACAAAAGGCAAATTAATTTTACTTGATGAAAGTTTTTCCAGTATTGATCTGAAAACGGCACAAGGTTTATTGCAAAAACTACTTAAGCGAATAGAAACTGTAATAGTAGTTTCTCATCGTGATGAAGAAGTAGCCAATTTTCCTTTTAAAGATTTGTCATTGAATTAAAAAACGTTAGGAGCTAGATGAAATTTCATCTGGCTGCTAACGTTTTTAGTTGAAATTAACATTATACTTTCTGCCGATTGGAGGAAAAGTAGGTAATCTTAAAGGTGTCGTATGCCATTGAGTGAAAAGTGTGGCACACAATAGAATAAAGGGCACATCTTCTGGACGCTCAATATCACAAATTAGCACAACGCCTTGATTGCGCACGACGGTTTCAACGGTAGCAACTTTTTTGATGCCAAACAAAAACTTATAGCTTCCTTTTTTGATACTACCCGAAACAATGTAGTTTAATCTGGTGATATAGAAAAGGTTGGCTATTTTATTATTAAGTCTTTTGACTTTAACTAATGAATGGTTTACAACATCAATTGTATATGACGAAATAATGCCACCGCCATCTGTATATAGACGACCTATTTCTTCATTGTTAATTTTTTTCAAATAAAGGGTATGATTAGGATTATCTAAATTGCCTTGAATGATATATTGAATTTTTCCATTGTCATTTGCGACAGGAATTTGACCATATTCCTGCTTTTGAGTTAATTCCAATAAGTAGCGCATTTAAGCACCTCTATTCTTCAGCGTTATTTTTGATAAATTTCTTTAAAATATAAGCAACTCCATTATCATCATTAGATTTTGTTTTGACTTGGGCTAATTTTTTGATAGCGGGTACCGCATTTGCCATTGCAACACCAACTCCGGCATCTCTAATCATACTAGCATCATTGAGGTTATCGCCAATTGCGGCTACTTCTTCTTTTTTAAAACCTTTTTTCCTGGCATAATCTAAAAGTGCAGGTCCTTTTTGCGCTTTAATATCATTGATCTCAATGTTGGCCGCCGCGCTCGAAGTTACCGCAACTCCCCCTAAAGACATAATTTCCTTTTTGGCACTGGAAAAAGCGGCAGGCCCGTGAGCATCAAACGAGATAATTTTCATAATCTCCGTTTTGGGATCGGCTAATAACTGGTCAAAATCTTCCACCAAAGTCATACTTAACATGGCGTTGCTACCAGCTGCTGTTGCTACCGCCTTTTTGAAAGTCACTCCCGGATTAAGCGACATCAAAGAACGCGCTAAATTAACTACACGTTTACTAATATCATTTGAATATATTTTATCAGCTGTAACCAATTCAAAATACAGCTGATTTTTAAGTAAAATGTGTGCAATTAATTTCGCTTTTTCATTTGGCAATTGATGCTTAACTTGTAATTGCTCATTTGCATCATAGACCAAAGCACCATTAATATTAATGAAACCAGTTTTGAGACCATATTCGCGCATATTTTTGCGTGACTGCTGCGGTGAGCGGCCTGTTGCCACTAAGAATTCGATCCCATTTTTTTGGGCTAATTTAATTGCAGCAGCATTTTCTTCTGAAATAGTCATGTTGCTGTTAAAAAGGGTACCGTCTAAATCGCAAGCTACTAACTTAATCACAGCTTACTTACTCCTCCTATATAGGTCATTTGATTATCTACCATATTATCATATATGAAGAAGTTATTACTTTTATATTTTGAGATAATAAAAAGAATTAAAAAGTAGCAAATTCTCCCACATTGATAATTAATTTCATGATACCATAAAAGTTAGTGAAAGAGAGGATGTTGTGGTAATGAAAAAGTTTATTGGTAATGACTGGGATGAAATTCTGGCTCCTGTTTTTGCGAGTGATCGATACCAGCAGCTGCATGAGTTTTTAAAAAAAGAATATGCGACTAAAAGAATTTTTCCTGACATGTACCATATTTTTACTGCTTTTAAGTTAACTTCATTTGCAGATACAAAAGTTGTTATATTAGGACAGGATCCTTACCATAACCCTGGACAAGCTACAGGTATGAGTTTTTCAGTTATGCCGGGTGTCAAGTTGCCGCCATCTCTGCAAAATATTTATAAAGAATTGTATGATGATGTCGGCTGCAGACCAGTTAATCACGGTTATTTGAAAAAATGGGCTGATCAAGGTGTCTTACTTTTAAATGCGGTTCTCACAGTTCCTTACGGACATGCTAATGGTCACCAAGGGAAAGGTTGGGAAGAAGTAACGGATGCCGCAATTAAGGCTTTAAGTGATCGCGGTAAAGTGGTTTTCATACTTTGGGGACGTTACGCCCAAAATAAAATCGTTTTAATTGACCAAGACAAAAATTTTGTGATTAAATCAGCTCATCCAAGTCCTTATTCAGCTGATAGAGGATTTTTTGGTTCAAGACCTTTTTCCCGTTGTAATGCGGCTTTGAAAGAATTTGGTGAAGTTCCGATTGATTGGCAGTTACCAGCCAAAGTTACGCAGACAGATTTAGCATAGAAAAGAACTAGATTATATGAGTGTTTTTGATTTATTAAAAAATAAAGTCCAAAATTCTAATAAAACTTATCAAATTGTTTTTCCTGAAGGAAATGATTTGCGTGTTTTAAAGGCAGCCAGTAAATTGTCGCTGGCTGATATCGTTAAACCAATTTTATTAGGTGAACCTGAAGAAATTAAGGCTTTAATCACAAAAGAAAATCTTGAATTTTCGCAGTTAGAAATTATTGATCCACTTCACTACGAAAAGCAAAAAAATATGGTGCAGAAATTCATTGACGCACGCAGAAAAGACATTGCAAAAAGTGAGGCAGAAAAGGCACTGGAAGACCCTAATTATTTTGGGACGATGCTGGTCAAAATAGGTCAAGCTGACGGCATGGTTTCTGGTGCTACTCATTCAACTGCTGCCACTGTCCGCCCAGCCTTGCAGTTGATTCATACTGCAGCTGGTATGAACAGGGTATCTGGCAGTTTTATCATGGAACGTGCACAAGAAAAATATATTTTTGCCGATTGTGCAATTAATATTGATCCTGATAGTGAAACATTAGCGGAAATTGCATACCAGTCTGTTCAAACAGCACGAATGATTAATATTGACCCTAAAGTAGCATTTTTAAGTTTTTCAACTAACGGTTCTGCTAAAGGCGAAATGGTCACCAAAGTCAAAGAAGCTGCAACAATCTTCCATCAGCAACATCCAGAAATTGTTTCTGATGGTGAACTGCAATTCGATGCCGCGTTTGTCCCCGATGTAGCAGCCAGCAAAGCACCTGCTTCTGCTTTAAAGGGTCAAGCTAATATTTTTATATTTCCTGAATTGCAATCTGGCAATATTTCTTATAAGATTACCCAACGCTTGGGAAACTTTACTGCCATTGGCCCCATCTTGCAGGGGCTGCAAAAACCAGTGAATGATCTTTCTCGCGGAGCAAATACTCAAGATATATATCATATTGCAATTTTGACTGCTGCACAGGCATTACTTAGGGATGAACAAAATGAAGGTTAATGTTAATTCCGCACGTGAAATGCAGAATATTGGTGCTGCAATTGCTGATACAGCACAGGCGCATGACTTGTTGCTGCTAAACGGTGATCTGGGAGCGGGGAAAACCACTCTAACTCAAGGTATTGGTTCCGCTTTAGGAATTAAGCGGCCTGTTAAAAGTCCCACTTTTACGATAGTCAGAGAATATCCTGAGGCCAGATTGCCTTTATTTCATATGGATTTTTATAGACTTGAAAATGATGATTTATCTTCAATTGATTTAAATGGCTATTTAACAGAGCCGGGTTTAGTGGTAATCGAATGGCCAGAAGTAGTTCAGGCACAATTACCCCAGGAGTTTTTACAAATTACTATTAAACGTGTTGACGATAGCTGGGATTCCACTAAACGGATAATTGAATTTGAGCCGCAAGGACAGAGAAATAAAGCTTGGGCTGAACAAATTTTAAGTTTAATTGCAAAGAAAAAGTAGAGCTTTATGCTCTACTTTTTTTAGATTAAATTTGGTAAACCAGGTTTTTAAGTGTTTCATCGCCAAATTGTTTATTTTGTGCTATTAAAATACCCGCACAGGCCTCACTATCACTTAAAGCATTGTGGTGGTGCCATAATTCAACGTTTAATGCTTTTGCAACGGTATCGAGTTTATGATTAGGTAGATTTGGTTCAAGTAACTTACTCGATTGTAAAGTATCAAGTACAAAGTAATGTGGTTCTGCAATATCATAACGGGCTAAACTTTGATGCATGACGTTGGTGTCAAAGCGGGCGTTATGAGCTGTCACTAACATTCCGGGTTGAAACAAAGCTTTAATTCTGGGCCAAACTTCTGACATTGTCGGTGCATCTTGCACGTCTTCGGCTGTAATATCATGAATCTGAATATTCCTTGAGTCAAAAGGCATCTGCGGATTGATTACAGTGTAGAAACGGTCAACAATGACATTATTTCGTACCATTACTAACGCCAAAGAACAAGCGCTTTCCGGATGACGATTGGCAGTTTCAAAATCCATCGCTATAAAATTCATTTTTTCTCCTTTAAAACTTAATTTTAGTATAACATATGATGAAGCTGGTTTCGTAATGCGGTAAAATAGTAAAAGATTATATAAAGGGGATTTTTGTTTTGAAATTAACAGATTTAGCAAAAGAAGGTATTGAAATAAGAAGGCAAGTTCCACTAAGTAAGTACACCTTCACCAAAACAGGTGGACCAGCGGAATTTTTGGCTTTTCCCCAAAATGAAACTGAACTTAAAAAGTTGGTTGTGACCACCTATAATAATAAAATTCCCTTAACGATAATAGGTAATGCTTCTAACTTAATAATCCGGGATGGTGGCATTTCTGGCTTGGTAATAATTTTAACAAACATGAATCAAATTAAGGTTCAAAAAACCAAAGTTATTGCTCAAGCGGGTGCCACAATTGTTGATACTGCATTTACTGCAGCTGGAAGCTGTCTTAGTGGTTTGGAATTTGCGGCAGGTATACCAGGAAGCATTGGCGGAGCTGTATTTATGAATGCCGGCGCTTATGGGGGTGAAACATGTAATGTAGTTGAAAATGTCAAAGTATTAACGCGTTCAGGAAAAATTAAAAACTATGCTAGAGAAGACATGAAATTCTCTTATCGTCATTCGTTAGTGCAGGAAACTGGCGATATTGTTCTTGAAGCTACTTTTGCCTTAAAAAGCGATGTTAAAAGTCGCATTTTAGCAGACATGAATTACTTCAATGCCTTGCGTAAGTACAAACAGCCTTTGGAATATCCTTCATGCGGTAGCGTTTTTAAACGACCAGCAGGTCACTATGTGGGGCCAATGATTATTCAAGCTGGCTTGCAAGGCAAACAAATTGGGGGTGCCCAGGATTCAACTAAACACGCCGGCTTTATTGTTAATAAAGGCAATGCAACTGCGACTGATTATCTTGACTTAATTCATTTAATTCAAAAAAGAATCAAGTCACAATTTGGTCTTGATTTGCACACAGAGGTTAGAATTATTGGTAACCCAAAAAATTGAACTGATACTAAAATTGTGCTTATTTAAATGGGAAAGGAGTATTTATGCAAACTAGCGGTATACATATTTTTACTTGGGCAAACTTATCAACAATTCTTGATGTGCTGATAATCTGGTTTGTAGTCTATCACTTGGTTATCTTAATTAGAGGAACCAAAGCAGTTCAACTAGCCAAGGGCATTGTTCTAATTTTTATTGTCAGAATTATTGCTGGAGTACTGCAATTGCATACAACCACTTGGCTGATTGACCAAATTGTTTCTTGGTCTGTGGTTGGCATTATAGTGATTTTTCAGCCAGAAATTAGACGTGGGCTTGAACATTTAGGCCGTCTGCCTATTTTTGGTGGTCGTGAAGAGAGTGCTCGTGATGAATCAATCAAATTTATTAATGAACTGGACAAAGCTATTCAGTACATGTCAAAGAGACGGATTGGTGCGCTAATCACTGTGCAACAGGAAACGGGTTTGGAAGATTACATTGAAACTGGAATTAAGCTCAATGCTGATGTCACAGGAGAATTGCTTATCAACATTTTTATTCCTAATACTCCATTGCATGACGGTGCTGTAATTATTAACAAGGATCACAAAATTGCGGTAGCTGCAGCTTACTTGCCTTTGTCTGATAACAGCATGATTCCTAAACGGTTAGGAACACGTCATAGAGCTGCAGTTGGTATTTCAGAAGTAACTGATGCGATTACGATTGTAGTTTCAGAAGAAACGGGTGGTGTGACAATAACTCGTAATGGGCGCTTTTTAGTGGACATGACACGTGATGAATATCTGAAATATCTCAAAGCAGAATTGGTACCTAAGAAAAATAGCAATGATAAATGGTATCAAAAAATCCTGCGGAAACTGTGGAAATGGGGTGCTGACCGATGAAAGAATTTTGGAAAAAATCTTGGTTTATCAGACTCGTTTCACTCTTAATAGCCGTTTTACTGGTTATTTATGTTAATTCCACTCAAGAAGGCTTTTTATCTCAAGGGCAAACTGAAAAAACTAAGCAAACTGCTAATAAAACTCAAACCATTAAAGTACCTTTGCAGGTTTCTGTTGATACGGATAAATATTATGTAGTTGGTTATCCGGAAAAGGTAAGTGTGACTTTAGAAGGATCCGCTGCTCTGGTAACTTCGACTATAAATACGCAAAATTTTCGTGCTTATATTGATTTAACCAAAAAAAGTATTGGTATGCACAATGTCAAAATTCACGTTAATGGCATTAATAAACAAATTTCTTATTCTATTAACCCGCGGAGTGTAGAAGTTGATATTCAGCGCAGAAAGTCTACGACAATGCCTGTACAGGTAGAGTATAATAAAGGTGCTGTTGCTCAAGGTTATCAACTAGGTCATGCGAGTGTTTACCCACAACAGGTTGAGGTAACAGGAGCGCGGTCTGAAGTCGATCAAATTGATCAAATAATAGCCAAAGTAGTTTTGCCAAATAATATTGATCATACCTTTGAAAGACAAGTTAACCTGGTTGCTGAAGACCATAAAGGTAGGCAGTTAAATGTCATTATTGATCCAGCAACAGCTAAAGTTTCAATACCGATTACAATATCTAAAAAGTCAGTTAAAATGAAACTTGAACCTGAACATGAAAAATTGGATAGAATCTATTCTCTTTCATTAAAACATAATTACGTTACGTTATATGGTAACAAGAATGCTCTGGCTAAGATCAAACACCTCAGGGTTCCAATTGATTTAGCTTCTATTACAAGTTCGACTACCAAAACTGTAACTCTTAATCTGCCAGATGGAGTAGTTAAAGCTAATCCTAACCAGGTTGAAGTTGAAATAAAAGTGGAGAAAGCAAACAATTCTAGAAATAAAAATAATTAATTAGAAAGGTTGTTTAGTAATGTTGAAATATTTTGGCACAGATGGTGTACGCGGGGTGGCTAATCAAGAACTATCACCTGAAATGGCTTTTAAGTTAGGTCGTGATGGTGGTTATGTCCTAACCAAAAACAAGACTAAAGAAGAACAGGCAAAAGTATTGGTCTCACGTGATACCAGAATATCTGGTCAAATGTTGGAGTATGCCTTAATATCTGGACTGTTGTCAGTCGGAATTGAGGTTTTAGAGGTGGGAGTGATTACTACACCTGGTTTATCATATTTAGTTCGCGCTCAAGGTGCCGACGCAGGTGTACAAATTTCAGCTTCACATAATCCAGTTGAAGATAATGGTATCAAGTTCTTTGGTAGTGACGGTTTGAAATTATCCGATGAGATGGAAGAAGAAATTGAAAAACTAATAGATGCACCGGAGGATAAATTACCTCGACCATCTGCTAAAGGGCTTGGGTCCGTTACAGATTTTCATGAAGGCAGTGCTAAATATTTACAGTTTATCGAAAATACTATTCCAGAAGAACTTGATGGTATTAAAGTGGTAATTGATGGTGCAAACGGTGCAGCTAGCAGCCTTATTTCCCGTTTATTTGCTGATTGCGGGGTAGATTTTACCACTATTGCTACTCATCCAAACGGCTTGAATATCAATGACCATGTTGGCGCAACCCATACTAAAAAATTACAGGAAGAAGTAGTTAAACAAAAGGCTCAACTTGGTTTGGCTTTTGATGGTGATGCCGATCGCTGTATTGCGGTGGATGAGAATGGCAATGAAGTCGATGGCGATCATATCATGTATATTTTGGGCAGCTACATGGAAGATGGTGGCCGCTTGAAAAAAGATACAATTGTTACCACAGTAATGAGTAATCTTGGCTTTACTAAAGCTTTAGCAAGACGCGGCATCAAAAATGTACGTACTCAGGTAGGAGACCGTTATGTATCAGAAGAAATGCGAGCAAACGGCTTTAATCTGGGCGGTGAACAATCTGGTCACGTAATTATGAGCGATTATCATAATACTGGTGATGGGATGCTGACCGGACTGCATTTAATGTTGGTAATGAAGAGAACTGGTAAAACTTTGTCGGAATTGCTAACCGATTTTAAGGAGTATCCGCAATGCTTGGTTAACGTACCAGTTAAGGATAAAAAGAACTGGAAAGAACACCAACCAATTTTAGACGTGATAAAAGAAGTTGAAAAAGAGATGGGTGATGATGGGCGCATTTTAGTTCGTCCATCCGGTACCCAGTCCTTATTGCGAGTTATGGCTGAAGGACCGACTCAAGAAGAAACCGATGCCTATGTCAAGAGAATTACTGATGTAGTGGAAAAAGAAATGGGCGCTTAAAGGTTAAAAATTCAAATTTAAAAAGCAGGCAAATTAATTTTGCCTGCTTTTTGTGTTAATGATAGTTGTTTCACAATACAGTATAGACCAATTATGGAAAACATTACTTGACCAATTACAATATAAAGGCTAATATTCCATACGTGACGTAAATATATAAATTAGCCCAAAAATATAAGATTTAACTAGACCAAAGGAGAAACACATGTGTGGAATTGTCGGAATAATTGGAAAATCAGCTAGAGAAATAGTTTTAAATGGCTTGTCTAAATTGGAGTATCGGGGATATGATTCAGCAGGAATATACCTTAATGATTTGGCAGGAAAAGAATTTTTAACTAAAACCACTGGTCGTATTCAGGATTTAAAAAATAAAATGAAACCTGATGAACAGGGCCAAGTCGGTATCGGACATACACGCTGGGCTACTCATGGCAAACCAACTGAGGCAAACGCCCATCCCCAGTTTGATGAAACTAAGCGTTTTTATTTGGTTCACAATGGTGTTATTGAGAATTACCAAGATTTAAGTAAAAAATATCTTAATAATGCGTCATTCAAGTCTGATACGGATACGGAAGTGATCGTTCAATTAATTAGTAAAATTGCACGAGAAAAAAACGTCGATGCTTTGACTGCTCTCAAAGAAGTTTTGACTATGATCAAGGGGTCCTATGCTCTTTTGTTAGTTGATAACCAGCATCCAGATCATATTTATATTGCCAAAAACAAGTCACCACTACTATTGGGTTTGGGCGCAGACTTTAACGTTATTGCTTCTGATGCTCTTTCCGTATTAGACCAAACAAAAACTTTTGTTGACTTGCATGACGGCGAAGTGGGTGACATTACCAAAAATGGTTACCAAATTGAAACTATTAGTGGCGCGCAAGTTACAAGGGAACCTTATCAATTAAATGTTGCTGAAGACGCTGCTTCTAAGGGTACTTATGATTTTTACATGTTGAAAGAGATATGTGAACAGCCAGGTGTTTTAAGGCATTTAGATCAATTTTATCTTGATCAAAATGGCAAGCCTAAAGTTAGTGCGGCAATAATTGATGCTTTGGCAAAGGCTGATAAATTATATATTTTTGCTGCCGGCACGAGCTATCATGCCGGTTTAGTGGGAAAACTACTTTTTGAAAAATTAACCAAAATTCCCACTGAAGTTGGATTTGCATCAGAGGCTGGCTATCATTTTCCAATGATGTCACAACATCCCTTCTTTATCTTTTTGTCGCAATCTGGTGAAACCGCCGATTCGAGAGTGGTGCTTCAAGAGGCAATTAAGCGCAATATTCCGAGTTTGACTTTAACTAACGTCCCAGAATCTACTTTAGCGCGTGAAGCTAATTATTCAATGGCGCTTGAAGCCGGTCCAGAAATCGCTGTTGCTTCAACTAAAGCATATACCGCGCAAGTAGCTGTTCAAGCGGTAATTGCCAAAGCTTTAGGTGAAAAAATGGTCGATGATGATGCTGCGGCATTCAATCTCAAACAGAATTTAGCCTTGGCTGCAGAGGGAATTGAACAGGTAATTTCCAATCAGGAAAAGATAGAGCAGCTGGCACAAAAAGATTTAATACCATCCCGCAATGCATTTTATATTGGTCGTGGAATTGATTATCCGGTAGCGTTAGAAGCAGCACTTAAGCTCAAAGAAGTTTCATACATTCAAACTGAAGGCTTTGCAGCAGCTGAATTGAAGCATGGCACCATTTCATTAATTGAAAAGGGGACTCCTGTTATTGCCTTGATTAATAACCCACTAACAGCTGATCTGATGCGGGGTAATATTCAGGAAGTAGTTGCACGAGGAGCAAACGTTATTACTATTGTCAATAAATCATTAGCGCAAACAGGTGACGATATTATTTTGCCTGAAGTAGACTACTACTTATCGCCATTAGTTACGGTTGTAGTGACACAGCTTTTGGCTTATTTTGCGGCTAAAGACAAGGGTCTGGATGTTGATAAGCCACGTAATTTGGCAAAAAGTGTGACTGTTGAGTAAAACAAACCGCCAATTTCATTTATGATCTAGATAAAATCCTATTTAAACAGAATATTTCTTGAAAAAGTCGTAAGTAATTACGACTTTTTGTATAATAAAGAAGATAATGAAGAAATGTGGGAGGAAATTATTTTGTCAATTAAGTTAATTGCGGTTGACCTAGATGGTACTTTACTGACGAGTACCAAACAAATCTTACCTGAAACAGAAAAACTTCTTAAACAAGCTGATAGTCAGGGAATAAAAGTAGTTTTAGCAAGCGGCAGACCATTATCCGGAGTTATACCTTTTAACCAACAATTAGGCTTGATAGGTAAAAAGCAATACGACATCGTTTTTAATGGTGCAGTTATACAGGATCTTGCAGGTAACGTCTTGATGAATGAAGAAATGAATTACCGGGATTTCACTAATATGCGCCGACTGCAGCGATTGGCCCATGTGAATCTTCATTTTGAAACGCCTGAATGTTATTGGACTTGTGATCGTGATATAGGTGTTAATTTAGCCGATAGCGCCACCAATACTAATAATTTAATCAAAGTCCGCAAAGCTGAGGAAATTCCTCAAGATTTTGCTTTTAATAAAGTAGGCCTTAGTGTTCTAAGTGATGTTAAAGAAGTAGATAAATTGTGGGAAAATATTCCCCAATGGGCATTTGCCAAATATGATGTGGTCCGCAGCTTTTCAACGATAGTTGAAATTAATATTAAAGATGCTTCAAAAGGCAATGCTTTAATGGAACTGGCGGACAGGTTAAAGATCAGGCCGGATCAAGTAATGGTTTTTGGCGATCAGGGCAATGATATCTCAATGTTTAGTAATCCAGATTTTAAAAAGATTGCTATGGGCAATGCGATTGAAATGATTAAAGAAAATGCCGATTTTGTGACCGACGATAATGATCATGACGGAATTGCCAAAGCACTAAAAAAATTTGTTCTGTAGTAAAATAAAGTTGAGTTGATTATTATGGTAGAAAAAAATAGAGAACATAATATTTCCGAAGCTGAATGGGAAGTTATGAGAATAGTGTGGACGTTGGGCGAGATTCATACTGGTGAGATCATTAAACAGCTCCAAGCCAAAAAGAATTGGTCTGAATCGACTATTAAGACTCTAATGGGTCGCTTAGTCAAAAAAGGACTGCTAAAAACGCGTAAAGATGGCCGTCGTTTTGTTTATTCGGCCACAGTTACTCAGATTGAAATGATGATCGCAGTAACTAAAGAGATGATGAACCACATGTGTGATATGCACAAAGGTCAAGTCTTGATCGCTATTCTCAATGATATGCCTCTTTCTGAAGGTGATATTAACAAGATCGAAGGAGAACTTGCTCATAAAAAGGAGCATGCTCCCAAGATGATTAAGTGTAACTGCTTAGCTTCGGGACAACACGACTGTTAGATTGATGTTAATTTGACTGTGGAGGCTAGGTTAATGAAAAAAATTGCTAATATATTGCTACGTCTGATTTTTACTGCGGCAGTTTGTATTTCAGGCTTTTTAGTTATGGAAGCACCGATAACTCTGAATGTCAAAAATGTACGGACAATGGCGCAAACGGTGATTAAGAAAAGTGTTAATAACACGGGTGACTCCAGACTGATTGGCACATTGAAGTTGGCAAAAGACTTTGGTGTAGAAGACAAGATTTTAGAACAGCTACCTAAAAAATATCATTATGACTTGTCTTATGTCAGTTTGTATGACTTAAGCGCAAGTTACCAAGCAAATGGCGAAGTAACAGCGAAAAATCTTTCCTTCCCAGAAAATAATGACGTTCAAAAAACTGTCAGTAAATTAATGTTGAATAGAATTAATGATGGACTTGATAATAATAGCAACAAGGTAAATCGCGCAATTAATATTTTTCATTATTTCTTCTTTGCAGCAATACTATTATTCATTTTAGCAGCACTCCTGATACTTTTCGGTAAATATTGGGCTGCCATCATTTTACTGATTTCTACTGTAGGTTCTTTTGGTGCATTACAGTTTTTTGCTAATCAAGTGATTCAATGGCTTGAAAGTAATACTGCCCGTGGTTTTACCATAATTACGTCACCGATTTTATGGACTGGCTTAGCTATTGGAATAATAACTGCTATAATTTGGCCGTTAGTTTTGAGACTTACCAAAAAAGATTAGTGATTATATAAAGTACAAATAAAGCATTGATTCAAGGTCAGTTTGAATCAATGCTTTTTATGGTGGTATTTATGCTTTTAAAAACCATTTTAAATAATAAAATATATGCTAAAATTGGTAAGGATAGTTAAAATGTGAGAATAAAAGGTAAAATAATGTATTATTTTTTAGATAGTAAATTAGATGCAAATAGTTCAGGAATAGAACACGCAGAAGTTAAAAGGCTAAAGTTGTTTAAACGTAATCATGTCAAAGCGAAAATAACGACGAGTGAATTTAACCGTTTTGGTCATCGTAATTTGGCTCTTTATGGGTTGGACGATGATGATTACGTTAATATGTTTGACTTTTTTGCCGGAACCGTTAATTATGCCAGTCGCATTGTCACACTAAAAGACTTGCCCATTCCAGGTTTTAACCAGGTGAAGAAAATTACTAATGGTTATGAAGTATATGAAGACAATCGTAAAACCATGACCATTAATATGTTCCCTAATGGCAGTGTAGATACGATTATATATTATAATGGCGATGTTCACCGTATCAAAGAGGATTTTTATGATACACGTGGTTTTAAGAGCCTGACCCAGATTTTTGATACAGCTGATGACCATTTGGTCTACGAATTATTTTTCCGTCCGAACAATACCATTTATTATGAGATTTCTTACGAAAAAAGACCAACTTATTACCCAGCAACTAACATTCAGTTAACAGATGTTCATGGAGTTGTCCATTCGCTAATGAATAGCGGTCAAGCATTCACCATTATGCTTGACCAATTGAATGAGCAAGATGGGGCTGAAAAATCCACGTTTATTTCTGACCGCAGCAATATTACTAACGTACCCATGATTAACATGAAAACACCGGCTAGAAAAATTGAGCATTTTCATAATATTCATTTTAGGGATTACTGGGATCCAAGTTCTCCACTGACTTACAATTCTATTTCCAACAATGAATTATTAAGCAAGACTGATTTAGTTATTACGCCAGGAAAACATCAGGCAGATGACATGCGTAAAAGGTTGAGAACGCAGGTGCCGATAGTTTCAATACCAGTTGGAATAGTTCCTGATGAGCAGCTACAGGCAGAACATATTCCAATGAGTGAACGGACTAAAGGAAAAATAATAATCATAGCCAGATTATTTTATGAAAAGCGTATCGACGATGCGATCAAAGCCTTTAATCAGGCTTATCAAAAAAATGATTCTTTAACATTGGATATTTATGGTTATGGCGACGGTAACGATAATTTTAAAGAAGAAAAAATGCTAAAGAAATTGGTGCAGGATCTTGGATTAGAAGATGTTATTCATTTTATGGGTTATACGCAAGATATGGATTCTGTGTATGACAATGCGCAGCTTTCAGTTCTTTCTTCACGGTATGAAGGAGCACCACTTTCAATAGTTGAAGCCCAATCACATGGTGTGCCCGTAATCGCTTATGATATTAACTATGGTCCTGCAGATCTGATTGCAGATGGGCAAAGCGGCTTTATTGTTCCTAGTGGTCATATTGATGAATTAGCAGCCAAAATTACTGAATTTTTTGCTAGTCCTAAATTACGCAGAAAATTGAATGAGGGAGCTTATGAAAATGCCAAACGTTCATCCAGTGAGAATGTTTGGCGCTACTGGCAAAAATATGTGATTGATACAGATAGATAAGCATTTTAAAAATAATTCACCTTGAAAATCAAGGTGAATTTTTCTTTCTTTTAAATTGATTGCATTTCAAAAAAATGTGAGTTACTATGGTTATTTAGTTAGCTTGCTAACTAAATTTTAGGAGGAATTTGAATGCAAAGAAAATTAGATGCAAAACTAATTTGTTCAATTTTTGCAGCTGGATTAATGTCTTTTTCAGGTGTGTTAATTGAAACTGCAGGAAACGTTACATTTCCTGTTTTAATGAATGATTTTCACGTCAATATGGCAACAGTACAATGGATGACAACAGGCTACTTACTGGTTGCTTCCATCATTATGCCGCTATCTGCGTACTTGAAAAGGAATTTTAGTTCACGTAAGCTTTTTGTAACCGCGGCAGTCTTATTCATTTGTGGTTTATTAATTGATGCTGTTGCAAATCAATTTATCTTTTTGGTTCTTGGTCGCGTTATTCAGGGAGCAGGAGCCGGTATTGCAATTCCATTAATGTTCAATATTATTTTGGAAAGAACACCGTTAGATAAGATAGGTTTACTCATGGGAATAGGAACAATGATCACAGCTGTGGCGCCCGCTTTAGGACCCACATTTGGTGGCTTAGTCGTTAACACTTTAGGTTGGCGCTATATCTTTATTTTCATTATTCCCGTCATGATCATTTCTTTAATCATGGGTCTAACATCTATTACTGGTGAAACTGGACAAGTTAAACACACGAAACTCGACGTAGTTGGCTTTATTAGTATCGCTTTAACTTTTATCGGATTAATTTTTGCTTTTAGTAACTTGTCAACTATTTTACAGAAACCATTAATGTTTATTATCCCCTTAGTTATCGGTGTTATCAGCCTTGTGGTTTTTATTAAGCACTCACTTAATACAACCAACCCTTTAATTAATATTCGTGTCTTTAAGAAGACTAAATTTACGCAAGGTATTACAGCTTATTTTATTTTTCAAGTAAATACTTTAGGTCTGTCCTTTATCCTGCCAAATTATGTGCAAATTGTTAACCACTCCACTGCAATGACAGCAGGTTTATTACTGCTCACTGGGGGACTTGTAGGAGCAATTATGTCACCTATTAGTGGTAGACTCCTTGATAACTATGGTGCACAAAAGCCCATTATGACTGGGGCAGTTTTTGAAATTATTGGTGGCCTACTATACTGCATTTTTGCTTCTTCACTCACTTCTGGTAAAATAATTTTGTTTTATGCTATTACAATGTTAGGGATCGGACTAGTTATGGGTGATACGATGACAGCTTCGATTGGCCAATTGGCAGAAAGTGAAAATACAGATGGTAACGGTTTGTTCAATATGGCACAGCAATTTGCAGGGGCTGTGGGAACTGCAATTATTTCCGCAATTATGCAGTTTGTTGAACAAACGACCAGCCAAACTTCTGTTACAGGAAAATATATTGCTGCTGCTCAAGTTGGCTTGATTTTTATTCTAATGATTGTTCTTATTGGTGTATACTTACTGTATGCGGCAACGAAACCAGTAAAAACAAAGGAATAAAATAATGAACAGACTCGGATTGGCCTTGCAGCGTGTACAAAATACTTTTAATCGTAATGCCGATTATTATGCTAGAAAAATTGGCTTGACGGGTACACAGATGCTGATTATTGAATATTTAGCTTCATTTGCGCAGAATAAGTCAATTTATCAAAAAGATATTGAGCATGAATTTAACATCAGGAAATCGACTGCTACTAATGTTTTACGTTTAATGGAAAATAAAGGCTTGATCTATAAGAAAGTAGATCAACGTGATACACGACTAAAGGCAATTCTACTGACTGATAAAGCGATTAAACTCGAAGAAAAAATAACTAATTATTTTATTAGCTCTGAAAATAGTTATGCTGCAATACTTGGGGCAGACACAAAAAAAGAACTAATAGAAAACTTGCAAAAATTAAATAAAGCAATTTCAGAAAATTAGTTGAAACATAAAAAAACTAGTTATTGGATTAAACCAATAACTAGTTTTTTGTTTAATTATCTTTCATAATTGGGTGCATTCTTAGTAATTTGGACGTCATGAGGATGAGACTCACGTAATCCAGCATTAGTAATTTTAACAAATTGAGCATTTTCACGCAGATCGTTTATTGTAGCAGCGCCTACATAACCCATACCTGAACGCAGTCCACCTATAATTTGGAAGACAATATCAGAAACATCGCCTTTGTATTCTACTCGAGCTTCAACACCTTCAGGCACTAATTTATTAGCCTCATTAACACCACCTTGGAAATAGCGGTCAGAAGAACCATGCGCTTGTGCCATTGCACCAACCGAGCCCATACCACGATATGTCTTATATTTACGACCATTGCTGTCAAAAATTTCTCCGGGAGCTTCGGTAGTGCCTGAAAGCATACTACCTAGCATAACTGCATTGCCGCCAGCAGCTAATGCTTTAACAATATCACCTGAATATTTCATGCCACCGTCAGCAATAATTGGCTTATCGTATTCCCGTGCAGCTGTAGCCGCGTCATAGATGGCAGTAATCTGCGGTACGCCAACACCGGCTACTACGCGGGTTGTGCAGATAGACCCGGGGCCAATACCCACTTTCACGATATCCACACCAGCATCAAAAAGTGCTCTGGTAGCATCGCCTGTGGCAACATTACCAGCAATTAACGTAATATTGGGAAAATGATCGCGAATCTCTTTAATTTTGCGCAAGACTCCAGCGGAATGACCATGGGCAGTATCGATTACGATCGCATCTGCACCTTTTTCAAGGAGCGCTTCGGCTCTTTCGAAAGTATCGCTAGTAACACCAATGGCTGCCGCTACTAGTAGTCTATTGTCGTCATCAACTGCAGCTTTAGTAATGTTAGCGGGAACAACAACGTTTTTAACATTGGCAACTTCACCAGCTTGGGCACTAATCGACATATTTTTGTGAATAACGCCCAGACCACCTTGTAGTGCAATGGCTATTGCCATTGCACCCTCGGTGACAGTATCCATGCCGGCACTTATCAGAGGGATGTTAAGCTTAAGATTTGGTGCCAATTGTGTGTGTAAATTAACTTCATTTGGCAAAACGTGACTTTCTGCCGGAATTAATAACACATCATCAAAAGTTAAACCTTCTTTAACAAATTTGGTTGTCCAATTTGACATTTAATGCACACTCCTTTTTGAAAAATAATAGATAAATTGATTACACTTTACTAGTGATTTAGTTCCGGGTCAAGTCGAAAATCGTTTTTTTCAAAAAAAGCTTCAAAAAAATTTGTAATTTAATACGAACAATTAATTATTTATTAAAAATTATGTATGTGATTAATTAGAGATAAAAATATTTAAGCTTTAAAATATAGGGCTAATATTTGTAAGTAAAAAATAAAGTTCGGCTATTATAAGTAGGTAAGAAAATACTGGGATAATCCACTTAAAGTAAAACTTATTCTTCGAAAGAAAATAGCTAATACTTACTGCGAAATAAAAATAAGTAAAAATAGCGCATAGTAATTACTTGGAAAAACATTAAATATAATTTAAAAATAACGGAAGACATGGTAAAATTTACCTAGTGTTGCTGATTTAAAATCTTTTTTAAAAGTTTAAATTAATGACATTTCCTAATTAAGTATTATGATTTATGTTCAAACAAAAGCAATTTTATTGAAAAAATTCTTGAAATTGCTTTTTTGTGCTAACTATTTATCCATAAAGAGGTAAATCATGGGTAAGAATGCAATTGAAGTACATAATCTTTCCAAAGAATATGTTATTAATAGCAGGGGAGAAAACTGGTCAGCAGTGGCCAAGAATATTTTTAAGCCACAAAAGTCTGTAGTTAAAGCCGTACAGTCGCTCAATTTTGAAATCAAGAGTGGAGAAAAAGTGGGCTTTATTGGCAAAAATGGTGCTGGGAAAACTACGACGATTAAGATGCTAACTGGTACCTTGTTTCCTTCATCTGGTTACTGTAAAGTGAATGGCTATAATCCGGTTGAAAGGACTAACGATTTTAAAAAATCAATTTCAGTGGTAATGGGCAACAGATCACAACTTTTTCCAGATCTAACCCCGCGGGATTATTTAGAGTTGCTCCAGACCATGTACGACATTCCTGAAAGTGTTTTTGCGAAAACCGTCGCCAACTTAGCGCGTATTCTCAATGTTACTGAAAAACTAGATCTGCAGACTAGGAAATTATCTTTAGGTGAACGCATGAAAATTGAATTTTTAGCAGGGGTAGCCACTAGGCCTAAAGTGCTTTTCCTAGATGAGCCAACAATCGGTTTAGATGTCATAGCCAAAAGGGATATTCGCAAGTTTTTAGTATCATTAAACAAGGAGGAAAAGCTAACGGTTTTTCTAACCTCTCATGACATGGAAGATATTGCCAGTATTTGTGATCATTTGATTATTGTTGACCGCGGGAAAATAATCTGGGACGGTCAAAAACAGGAGCTATTAGATAAATTTAGCAATAATAAATATATTAGCTTTATAAAATCTGAGTCTTTTAATGAAACTAATATCAAAGCTAAAATAATTGATCAAGATGATGTCACAATTACAATTAAAGTTCCTGCACAAAAAGTTGATCATGTGATAGCACAATTAGCTCAAAACAACCAAGGCACAGATTATCAAATAAACGATCTCAAACTGGAAGATATTATCTTGGAATTGTTTGCTGAGGAAAATTAAAATGCTAAAAACATATTTATCTATCAGCAAAATTTCTCTGAAGTCGATCTTGGCTAATAAAAGCAGTGTGGTGATTTTGCTTTTGCAAGCACTTGTGCCTAGTCTAGTCATGTTTTATTTATGGTCTCTAATTTTAGATCAGGGACAAACAATTGGCGGCTTTAGCAAAAATCAGATTGTGATCTACTATATAGGTGTCAATTTTATTAATTCATTTGTATGGTACGCAGTAGATTGGGAACTAAATGATGATATTCATTCAGGAGAACTGTCTAATATCATTCATCGACCCATAGCAATTGAAAAGTATTACTTCGCTAAAATGCTTGGTGACCGACTGGCAAATTTGCTTTTACTTTTGCCAATTCTTGTAATTGGTTTCTTGTACATTCTGTTAAATAATTTGTTGCATGTTTCGCCAATGATTTTGGTCGAATTTGCTGTTAGCATAGTATTATCTGCAATTTTGTGGTTTTTATTTTCATATATCGTTGGCAGTGTGGCTTATTGGTTTGATAACCTCTTTTTTGTTTTACTTGTGAAAGAGGTAGTGGTGAACCTGCTTGCTGGTTTTTACTTTCCGCTGGAAATTTTACCGTCCTTTTTAGTAAAAATAACTAAGTGTTTGCCATTTCAGTATTTTAGTTCTTTTCCGATTGATACTCTGGTCAAAGGATTTTCCTTAGCAAATTGGGGTAAAAATACCTTGGTAGAGCTAATTTGGGCAGCTGTATTTTATCTGATGGTGCAAATAGTTAATAAGAAAGGGCTTCAGAGATATTCTGATGTAATGGGTTAAACGATGAGAAATAAACTTAAGTTAATCAGGTCTTTGGTAAAAATTGCTCTTTTGGAAACAGTGAGTTTCAGATTAGACACACTCTTTGGTATTATTTCATCAGTCCTGTGGTTAGGTATTCCCATTGCATTTTTTAAGGTGATTTATTTAAGCGTTGACACAATTGGCGGCTGGACGTATAAAGAATGTTTATTGCTCGTTGGTGTTTACAATATGCTTGATGGCTTTTTAATGGCTTTCTTGGTTAAATCCATGCCCAAAATGGAAAATGATATTAGGGAGGGAACACTTGATTCCGTCCTGTTAAAACCAATCAATACTAAATTATATTATTTCTTTAGTGCTATTGAGTTTACGCAGCTGGTAAACTCCTTCTTAGGCTTAGTCGTAATTATTTATGCTTGTCAAAATATCAAGATCACATTAGTGCAATTACTTTGTTTTATATTGTCATGTATCTGTGGGTGCATTCTTTACTATTCATTATGGTATTTATGGACGATTTCCGCTTTTTGGTTTCCTACTAATTTTGGCAGGAACGATTTGTTTTTAAGTATGATCCAAATGAGCAGATATCCAGCCAGTATTTACCGCGGAGTAGGCAATATTATTTTTAATTTTATTCTTCCTTTTGGCCTGGTAGCTTGTCCTGCAACAATAATTTTGTTGCAGGCTCAAGATTGGCAACTTTTGTTATTACAATTATTAATGGCGGTTATCTTTATTTTTTTGGATCACTTTGTCTGGAATTTGGGCTTGAAAAAATATAATGGTGCCGGCAGATAGACCACGTAGTTATTTTTTTATTTGCTAAAAGCTTGCGTAGCGGCAGGTAATTTCTTTAAAATGGTCTATTAGTTTTAATAAAAAGGTTTGGGGATTAAATAGAAAATGAAAGATGAAGTACTCTCAATTAATTTAGCAAGTGCAACAGTAAAACAAGCACAATATAACTTGGATCGGCATGGACTTTCGGTACCCGCTTTTTTGCAATTAATGCTGTCATTAGCTGCAGAAGACAATATAAAGCTGGAACATGTATTAAATGAAGAAAAAGATTTGGCAAAATGGTTGCAGAGTCTCAATGCTGATTAGATAGTTTTTTCGGCTCTTTGTCAAATCCTGTTGATAGAGCTTAAATGAATAGAATCAAGCAGCTAATAAACTGCTTGGTTCTTTTTCTTTTACCTTGTTTTCTGCTAATCTAATCCTGGTTAGCAGATTGTGGAAGTTGGCGTAGCCAAAAG
>NZ_JACFRL010000007.1:0-138032 GCF_016100925.1 Lactobacillus sp. W8093
AAAAAATTTACAATTTAAAAAGACCGACAAATCAACGTTTTATTGACGTGATTTGTCAGCCTTTTTAGTTAGGTTAGAGTTTTTTTCCAGAATCTTTTTTGTTTTGTACTAATACTAGTCCTTCTTAATTTTTGAAATCAAATTTTTTTGCCGCTTGGGGTTTAAACGGTAATAGCCGGAGAATATTCCTAAAAATGTTAAAACAATCGTACCAATAACCAAAAGCAAGATGCTGTCTTCATGAAGTTCGCCGATGAATTCATATAAAGATGAAACCATCTTTAACCAACCACCTAAAGAAACAAAATACCAGGCTGTAGCCTTATCGATAAAGCTCATAGCAGTACGTAAATCAGATTCATTTTTGATAATACTACCAAGAATTCTGACGGCCCGCCTTTTTTCAAGATAAATTTTGACAATAGGTATAATCCAGTACAAAGGAGAAATCTTTGGCTGAGCTTTACTTGATTGATTGAACTCTTTTAAAAACCATTCGTAATCATAAAGTTCCATTAGTCCTTGATATAGGGGAAATGCGAATAATAACCAGTCTCCCAAAAAACTAATGCAGTTGATAAATAGTGAGATAATAAACACTTCTTTCTTTGATATAAACCAATCTTTTTTTACTTTAAGATATTCTAATCGTTACAAAATAATTATTCAAAAAGTTTATTTTGATACAAATTATCTTGTAAGCATAATATTAAAATTTAAAAAATAAAATTTATAATTTTTAATAATTAATTTCATTAGCTAGTGTAGCGAGAAAGCTTAAGATGCTTATTATCTTCGGCGCTGCCATCAAAAAATAATTTTATTAATAATTAGTCTTGCTTTTACTTCATCATTAATGTATGATATTGCTTAAATATTTATGAGAGGTAGAGATTATGACGACAATTAACAAAATTAATCAACCGCAAGTTAAATATTATTACTGGTACTTCAGTTATTTGATCTGAGTGCCTAGTTTTGTCATTGCCTTAGACACACAGTTCAACCTTCATGACAATTGTGTGTAAAGACTTAAGTACTTTCTTCTCTATGAATTCACACAGTTGTCGTCATCTGTGTGAATTTTTTATTGGGAGAAAATAATGAATACTATTAAAAAGATTACTTTAGACACCTTAAATGGTTTATCCACTGGTATCGTAGTGGCTTTGATACCAGGAGCATTAATTAACCAGCTAGTACAAGCTCTTTTACCTAGCATGCCACAATTAAGTTTTATTTTAGCATTAACTGCTTTTGCCTCAGCCTTGCTACCCGCAATTAGTGCTGTATGCGTCGGCATGACGGCTAAGTTAACGCCAATTCAGACTTCGTCATTAGCTTTAGCAGCTACTGCCGGAGCAGGTAATTTTGTGATGAACAAGGGCAAAATTGCAGTTATGGGCAGCGGCGATGTTATCAATACCGCTATTACCATTATGATTGCTTACGGGCTGGTCTTGTTTTTTGGTAAAAAGCTTAAGGCCTACACAATTCTGTTAGTACCACTATTAGTACTTTTAATTGCTGGGGGAATCGGTTGTCTCACACGTATTCCCGTTGGTCAACTAACTAGTTTGATCGGAATGGGAGTCGAAAAATTAACTGCATTACAACCAATTGTAATGGGTATTCTCATGGGAATAGTATTCGGTTTACTTATTGTTTCCCCTATTTCTTCTGTTGGTATCGCTACAGCAATCAGCATTTCTGGAATTGCTTCTGGTTCAGCTAATCTGGGCATCACAGCAGTCTCTTTTGCACTGGCTGTTTTTGGCTGGAAAGCAAACAGTTTTGGAACTTCAATCGCGCATTTCCTTGGCTCTCCTAAAATGCAAATGGCTAATTTAATGACCAATCCTAAACTGCTGATTCCTCTTTTAATTAATGCTGGTATCATGGGCGGCTTAGGTGCCGTGTTCCAAATTCAAGGGACGCCAATGAGCGCTGGCTTTGGCTTTTCTGGCTTAATTGGACCCGTCGCAGCGATGGCTAATCGCCCAGCAAATGCAATTAATATTATTCTGATTGCATTTTTGTTCTTTATCCTTCCAATCGCCCTAGGATTATTGATGAATTACTTGTTTAATAATAAAGTTCATCTTTTTACGAGCAAAGATTTCGAATTAGATTTTAGCTAAATAAAAAATCTTTTGTTTCTATTTTTCAGACATTTTGTTAGACACTGCTATAATTGAAACAAAGGAGCGTATGAAAATGATAAAATTCTATGGCTATAAACGTTGTTCAACTTCAAGAACGGCCCAAAAATGGTTGGAGGATCATAATGTCAAGTTTGATTTTCAAGATTTAGTGGAACTACCGCCTAAAAAATCTGACTTGGTTAAATGGCTGACACAATATCAAGACCGTGGCCTAAAATATTTTTTTAATACTCACGGCCAAGATTATCGTAAATTGCATCTTAAAGATCAGCTGCCCCAAATGACAATAGAAAAAGCAGCCGAAATGATGTCAAAAAATGGTAAGCTAATAAAAAGGCCTCTTGTTGTTGATGATCAAAACCTAACTTGCGGTTTCAATGAAAAAACATACCAAGAAGTTTGGCTTTAAATTAAAAATTAAATTCAGTAAGGAAAGTTTTGTCAAGAAACTTTCTTTTTTATTTTCATAATTAACTTCATAATATTTTAAAGAACAGGTAAAATAAAAACCAAAAAGGAGAATTTCATGAAATACAACCAATATGCTTATGTGAAAACAGATTACCAAACACAAGTAGAAGAATTATTACAAATTAAATTTTTACCATCCGCTTATCAAAAATTATCTTTTGGTGCTCTTTTAGCTGAACTAACCGCCAATACAGTTGCAGTTATTGCGCCTGACGCTAAAAGCGCACGAAATGCAAAATTAGCCGAGTTTGCTGTATCAGATAGTGAAAGGCTCAGCGACTTTTTAGACACAGCACCAGAAAAAATTGATTGTAGCCAATTTTATAATGTAGCATTGCAATTACTCGGATACCACGTTGGCTACGATTATCAGTTAAGTGAGCCACTAAAATTTATGCAAAAACAAGGCTTGCCTTATGTTAAAAATATTGGTGACAAAGAACATTTAATTCAGGCTTTTTACCGTTTACTTAATACCCGCGCCAAAAATGGCCAACTTTTAATTGATGTTATGGCTGGTGAAGGTTACTTTTATAACCGTCGGAATCAATTTGCTAAGAATAAATTTCTCTTTTTTAACGGCAAAAGTATGCCCGTTTTTGATACCAGTAAGGTAATTAGAGAAGTAGTTTATGTTGAAAGCGATTTGGATACTGACGGAGATGGCAAGAGCGACTTACTGCAGACAACAATTTTTCGTCCAATTGAAAGTGAAAATTTGCCGGTCCCTGCTCTTTATACTGCCAGCCCCTATTTTGGCGGCATGATTGATAACGAGCAACGCAACCATAATGTCGATGAAAATTTAAGCGATGCAACTGAGTGGACCAATCCGCAATACCAAGCTGCCCCTGTGGTAAAAGCTAAAAAGCCGCTGGCAGATAGTAAAAAATCGTATGAGCCGGTGGAACAGGCTGTTGGGAAGTCTTCTTATGGTTTAAATGAATATATGTTAGCACGAGGTTTTGCCAGTGTCTCTGCTGGTGCAATTGGTACACGCGGCAGTGATGGTCTCAGAATTACCGGTGCTCCAGAAGAAACTGAAAGTGCAAAAGAAATAATTGAATGGTTACACGGCGATCGCATTGCCTATACCGATAGATCACGCCAGCATGAAACTAAAGCTACTTGGTGTAATAAAAAGATTGGTATGACTGGCAGGTCATATTTGGGAACTTTACAAATAGCAATCGCAACTACCGGTGTAGCTGGCCTAAAAACGGTCATTTCCGAAGCTGCCATTTCCTCTTGGTATGATTATTACCGCGAACACGGCCTGGTAATCGCACCTGAAGATTGTCAAGGCGAAGATTTAGATATGCTGGCAGAAACTTGCCAGTCAAACTTGTGGGATGCCGGTGATTATCTGAAAATTAAGCCTAAATTTGACGAAATGCAGAAAGTATTACTTAAAAAAGCTGACCGTAAAACTGGACAATATTCTGATTTCTGGGAAAAACGCAACTACCGCCATCATACAGCTAATATTAAGTGTTCTTGGATTAGTGTTCATGGCTTAAATGACTGGAACGTCAAGCCTAAGAATGTCTATAAAATTTGGCAAAAGGTTAAAAACCTTCCGATTGAGCATCACCTTTTTCTGCACCAAGGGCCACACTATAACATGAACAATTTGGTTTCAATTGACTTTACCGACTTAATGAATTTATGGTTGGTTCATGAACTCCTAGGTATCGAAAATAATGCCTATGAACAGTGGCCGACGGTATTAGTCCAAGACAATCTTAAAGCTGACAAATGGCATGATGAAGACGATTGGAATAATAGCATCGGCACTGAAACCGTCTACTTCCCAACAGATAACAATGAGTTGACAAAAGATGCAAACTATATGCAAAAAGTATCTTTTACCGATATGGGAGGAACGGAGTTTAAGAAAGCTAAAATTTCAGAAAATGATTGGCAATACCAATTTATTTGTGGCAATCCAAAATGGGCTAAAGCCAGTTTGCGTTATACCACAGATGAATTTATTCATCCCGTAACTATAGTTGGTCGACCGGAAATAAGAATGAGCGTGTCATCCAGCCTTAATAAAGGACAAATTTCAGTTGCTTTAGTTGAAATGGGCGATCGCAAGCGTCTGACAGCTACTCCTAAAATTTTAATGCCTGGAGAACAAGAGCTAGGTTTCCATTTTAAGGTTGATTCTTTACAGGAATTTATGCCAGATAGGCTTACTCACGCCAAATTAATCACTAAAGCACACATGAATTTGCAAAATTACCAAGATATGAAGAAACCTGCCAAAATTAAAGCTGGCGACTTTTATGACTTGCAGTTTGAATTGCAGCCAACTTACTATACGATGCCGGTAGGCAGTAAACTCTGTCTAATTATCTATTCAACCGATCAGGGAATGACAAAAAGGCCGCTAGAAAAGACGGTCTACACAGTAGATCTGGCCAAGACCGCAATTAAGTTTAGCCTTAAATAAAATCGTCATACTGTTCTCTATCAATTATGTTTTGTAACAAAAAGACAACTGGATCAAAAAACCAGTTGTCTTTTTTACTTAATAAATTCTTATTTGATGTCTATTGTTGAAAACGACCGATTTTCAAGCGCAGTTAATAGTGCCCGCGCGGTGTCTAAACTCGTAATTAGCGGAATGTTTTGTTGAATAGCTGTTTGGCGAATGATAAAGCCGTCAGAAGTTTTAGCTAAATCATGTCCCATCGTATTAATTACTAAATCAATTTTACCGTTTTTAAATTCAGTTAGAATATTTGTGGCACTTTGGTCATAAATTTTGTCAACATGAGTAATATGCAGGTGGTGCTGCTCTAAAAATGCAGCCGTTCCGCTAGTCGCAAAAATCCGGTAACCAATTTGCGCAAATCTTTTGGCAATTGGTAATATTTCCTCTTTATCGCGGTCTTCAATCGTCAATAAAATATTGCCACTATCGGGTATCTGCATATTAGCACCTGAAAATGCTTTATAAAGCGCCTTAGGAAAACTGAAATCACTGCCCATGACTTCGCCAGTTGATTTCATCTCTGGCCCTAAATAACTATCAACATCCGAAAGTTTACTAAATGAAAATACAGGTGCCTTGACGCTAATCATTTCTGGTTCTGGCGCTAAGCCGGAGGAGAAGCCTTGTTCTTTCAAACTCTCTCCCATAATGACCCGCGTAGCGACTTGCGCCATTTCAATACTGGTAATTTTGCTTAAAAAAGGGACCGTTCGACTAGCACGGGGATTAACTTCAATAATATAGATTTCTCCCCCGCGCTCAATTAATTGTAAATTCATAATTCCGTGACAATTGAGCTTTAAAGCTAATTTTTTGGTAATATCAGCTATTTTTTGCTTAATAGCAGGTGAAAATGTTTGAGCAGGATAAACAGCCATAGAATCGCCTGAGTGAACCCCGGCATGTTCGATATGTTCCATTATTCCGGGAATCAGCACTTCTTCCCCGTCACAAATGGCATCAACATCACACTCGCGCCCATCAAGATAGTCATCGACCAAAATAGGATGACTGCTGGCAATATCCACATGATTGTGCAGATAATCTTCAAGTTCGGCTTGATTATAAACTATTTCCATAGCTTTACCGCCCAAGACATAGCTTGGTCTGACCAGAACAGGGTAGCCAAGCTTCTGTGCCGCCTTAATTACACCATCATGTGTAGTTGTGGTAATTCCTTGCGGCTGTTTTAAACCTAATTCTTTAACTACTTGATCGAATAATTCGCGGTCTTCAGCTCGGTTGAGGTCTGCTACACTGGTGCCCAAAATCTTGATCCCATGTTTCTCTAACCCAGCAGCCAAATTGATTGAAGTTTGACCACCAAACTGAATGATTACGCCTTCCGGCTGCTCAAGATCACAGACATTTAATACGTCTTCCAAAGTCAAAGGTTCAAAATATAATTTGTCAGATACAGAAAAATCAGTGGAAACAGTTTCGGGATTAGAGTTAATAACAATAGCCTCATAACCCATTTTTTGCAATGCTTTGACACAGTGAACGGTAGCATAATCAAATTCCACACCCTGACCTATACGAATCGGACCCGAACCAACTACTAAAACTGATTTCTTATTCGTCTTTTGGCTCTCATTTTCAGCGTCATAAGTAGAATAAAAGTATGGTGTTTCAGAAACAAATTCTCCTGCGCAAGTATCTACCATTTTGTAAACTGGCACTAATTTATGGTCTTTCCGAAAGTTTCGTACTTCATCTTCTGTTTCGTGCCACAGGTTGGCAATAGTATGGTCACTAAAACCATATTTTTTAGCATTTTTAAGGACAGTTATATCATCAGGATTAGCTGCAATAGTTTTTTCTAGATCGACAATATGCTTTACTATATCTAAAAAATAAAAATTAATTTTGGTTAATTCATGCAAATCAGACATTGTATAATCGCGCCGGAAAGCTTCAGCGAGGTAAAAAAGCCGATCATCTTGGGCTTTAACCAATTTATTTTCCAAATCCTCATCGCTGGCCTTGTGTGCCTCAAGAGAATAAAAGTCTTTTTGGTCAATTTCAAGCGAGCGCACAGCCTTTTGAAAGGCTTCTTCTGCAGTTCTCCCAATTGCCATGACTTCCCCAGTTGCTTTCATCTGTGTACCAAGTTCACGATTTGCTTTAGCAAATTTATCAAAGGGCCAACGAGGTATCTTGCAGACCACATAATCCAAAGCAGGTTCAAATTCGGCAAAGGTGGTGCCGGTGACTGGATTTTTAATTTCATCTAAAGTTAGTCCCACAGCGATTTTAGCCGCCATTTTAGCAATCGGATAGCCGGTAGCCTTAGAGGCCAGAGCAGAAGAACGGGAAACCCGGGGATTAACCTCAATGACATCATAATTGAAACTATTGGGATCAAGTGCTAGCTGCACATTGCAACCACCTTCAATTTTTAGTGCTCGAATAAGTTTCAAGGAGCAGTCCCGCAGCATTTGATATTCTTTATCAGATAAAGTTTGTGATGGTGAAAAAACAATTGAATCTCCAGTATGGATACCAACAGGATCAAAATTTTCCATACAACAAACAATCATGGCATTATCGTCATGATCTCTCATTACTTCAAATTCAATTTCTTTATAACCCGCTATTGAACGCTCAATTAAGCATTCGGTAACTGGTGATAGTTCCAATCCATTTTTAGCTATTTTAGCTAATTCTTCACGGTCATTGCAGATGCCGCCACCGGTACCTCCCATAGTAAAAGCAGGACGAACAATAATCGGATAGCCAATTTTATCTCCAAAATCTAGTGCTTCTTGCACTGTTTTCACACTCGTTGAAGGTGGGACCGGTTCACCCAGTTCTTGACAAAGTTCTTTGAACTTTTCCCTGTCTTCTGCTTGTTCAATTGAATCAAGCTTTGTACCTAGGAGTTCAATATTTAGTTCATCTAGAATGCCACTTTTAGCTAAAGACAATGCCATATTCAATCCCACTTGTCCGCCTAACGTAGGTAAGATTGCATCAGGAAATTCTTTACGAATAATGCGGGAAACTGATTCCAAAGTTAAGGGCTCAATATAAACCTTATCGGCAATAGTCGTATCAGTCATGATGGTAGCGGGGTTAGAATTGACCAACACTACTTCGTAGCCTTCTTCACGTAAAGCTAAACAAGCCTGTGTTCCGGAATAATCAAATTCTGCTGCTTGACCTATAATAATTGGACCTGAACCAATTACCATGATTTTTTTAATATCAGTTCTTTTAGGCATCGTTCTCATTTTCCTTTCTCTGGTCAATCATTTGCATAAAGTAATCAAATATCCCTTCTTCGTCATGTGGCCCCGGTGTACTGTCTGGATGAAATTGCACCGAAAAAGCTGGGTATTTTTTATGCCGCAAACCTTCAACAGTGCCATCATTAACTTCAACGTGCGTAACCATTAAATTCTCTGGATCAATTGAATCGCGGCTAACAGCATACCCATGATTTTGAGAAGTAAATCCAATATTTCCTGTAGCAATTTCACGTACTGGATGATTAAATCCCCGATGGCCGAATTTCATTTTATAAGTCTTAGCACCATTTGCCAGAGCAAAAACTTGATGCCCCATGCAGATACCCATGAGTGGTATATGCTGCTCAACTTCTTGCACCATCTTAATTGCCTTTCCCATTTCCAGCGGATCTCCTGGGCCATTGGATAATAAAACACCATCTGGTTGCAATGACAAAATCTTGGCAGCCGAAGTAGTATAAGGAAGAACTATGCAATTGCAGCCCCTTTGGCTTAGTTCACGTAAAATACTGTTTTTTATACCAAAGTCAACCACCACAACATTACGCTTTGTACCAGGTACAGGATAGGATTTTGCAGTGGAAACTCTATCCACTGCACCCCTGGTTATTTGACTGGACTGCAACTCTTTGGCAATTTCTGCCGCGTTCTCCTGAGAATCACAAATTTGACCGCGCATAGTTCCATGACTACGCAGCTTTTTTACTAATTGTCTAGTGTCTACACCCTGAATACCTGGAACATTGATACTTTCTAAAAACTGGGGTAAAGTGGTTTGCATACGCCAATTATCTGGGTGACGCGCCACTTGATGACAAATTACCCCTTTTATACCCGGTTCAAGTGATTCATAATCAGCTAGTGTAATACCATAGTTGCCAATTAAAGGATTGGTAAAAACTAAAATCTGATCAGCATAGGATTGATCAGTAATCGCTTCTTGATAGCCAGTCATACCGGTAGTAAAAACCACCTCTCCCCTAGTTGTTTGGTCGGCTCCAAAACCTGAACCCGCAAATATACTGCCATCTTCTAAAATTAAATATCTCATTTATTTTCCTCTATTTGAAAGACAACTTTGCCATCAACCATTGTTAAGACTGTTTGACCGTAAACCGTGTCACCCTTAACTGGGGTGTTTCTTCCCTTAGATTTAAAATCAGCAGTATTAATGGTTATTTTTTTACCAAGATTAAAAATTACTATATCAGCTGGTTGACCAATCGCAATTTTTCCTGCTTTTTTCAGTCCAAAAGACTCAGCTGGTGCGATTGTTAGCCAAGTTAATAACTGACTCAAAGTGAAAATACCAGTTTTAACAAACTTGGTATATAGTTCACTAAAAACTGTTTCGCTACCAACTATCCCAAAAGCTGCTTTAGCAAAACCGCCTTGTTTATCAGCAGCGGTATGAGGCGCATGGTCAGTAGCTATCATGTCAATCGTGCCGTCAAGCAATCCAGCAATTAAAGCTGCTTGGTCTCTTTTCGTTCTTAATGGGGGATTCATTTTAAACTTAGCATCATCGCCAGTAATATTTTCTTCTTCTAACAGAAGGTGGTGAGGAGCAACTTCACAAGTAACATTGATACCCCTAGATTTAGCAATTCTAATTAGTTCAACACTGGTAGCAGTTGACACGTGACAAACATGATAGTGAACGCCGGTTTTTTGCGCCAGTAAGAGATCACGTGCAATTTGTGTGGTCTCAGCTAATTCAGTAATAGGAGCTAAATGTAATTTTTTTGCTTTTTGACCTTCATTAATCACACCATGATTAAATAGTGCATCATCTTGTGCATGTTCAGCAATGATTAAATTATTCTCTTGTGCTTTTTGCATTGCCAAATACATGGTACGAGCATTCTGCACTCCTTTGCCATCATTACTTAGCGCCACACATCCGGCTTTTTTAAGTTGAGCATAATCGGGAATTTCATCAGTATCTTCATCAATAGTTATGGGGCCATATTGCAAAATATGCACTAGACCATTTTGGTCATTATTGCGCACCATTTTGGTCATTAATTCCGGGATGTTAGGGACAGGTACCACATTAGGCATTGCACAAACCGTAGTAAAGCCACCATGCGCCGCTGCCAGCGAACCAGTCTGAACATTTTCTTTTTCAGTTTGACCAGGATCTCTATAGTGGACATGAACATCAACTAGACCTGGACTTACCAGCTTGTCTTCCGCGTTAATTACGCTGTCGCCGGTTAAGCTGGTCCCAATTGCTGCTATCAAGCCATCTTTAACTAAAAGATCAGCTTGCATAATCTGACCACCAACAAAAAGATAGCCATTTTTAATCACAGTTGTCATTAAGACAGACCTCCTAATTTACGTCCGCGCATGACCGCTTCAATCATTGCCATGCGCATAAAGACCCCATTCTCCATTTGCCTTACGAAACGACATTTTGGAGCTTCAACTAAATCACCACTAAGTTCAACATCATGGTTAATTGGACCTGGATGCATGATAATGGCATCATCTTTCAGTTGGTCATATCGTTTTTGATTAATCCCATATTTTGCATGATATTTTTGAGCATCAAATTGGGCTTCATTTGGATCACCAGCATGCCTTTCATGCTGCACTCTCAAAAGCATCATTACATCCATTTGACTAACCAGATCATCAATCGGCTTATATTCGCCAAATTTGTCAAACTGTCTGTCATACCAATATTCAGGACCCGAGAAATAAACTTTTGCACCCAGCCTAGTTAAAAGATCCATGTTACTTTTGGCAACTCGTGAATTGGTAATATCTCCGACGATAGCTACTTTAAGATTTTTAAAATGACCAAATTGTTCGTGAATTGTCATCATGTCCAATAAACACTGTGACGGATGCTGACCACTGCCATCCCCAGCATTGATTACCCCAATGTTAAGGTGCTGGTTTTGCTTAGGATGGATCAATTGGTTGTAGTATTCGTTTTCTGAATGCCTGATTACTTCAAGATCAATGCCCAGAGCTGCCATAATAAGTGACGTGTCATAAAGGGTTTCACCTTTTTTAGTTGAACTATGTGCTGGATCAAAAGGAATAACCTTTAAGCCTAGTTTTCGTTCGGCCATTTCAAAACTGGTATGAGTTCTGCTGGAATTTTCAAAAAACATATTAGTAACATAGACCGGACAAGTTAAATGTGGGCGGGCACCACCATTTTTAAAATATTCTGCTCGTTCAATCAGTGCCATTACTTCCTCAGCTGTTAGGTTTTCGACGCTAACAAATGATTTTAAAGTGACAAAATTTGTATTTTTCATTTTTACTCTTTCCTAAAAAAATAAACCTGCAGCTTTTCAGCTCCAGGTTTAGCAAAAGGGTTTTTAGTTTAGTCCAAGACTTAACAAAAAGAACTCATACCCTTCTGACCCTCTCTGGAGCCAATTAAACGGTTGAATTGATTCTATTATTGCGGCAATGGCTTTAATTCCACACTGTCTTTATTATCAATTTCTTCAACATGAACCGCTATTTCTTCATGCGAAGATGTTGGGATATTTTTACCAACGAAATCTGCGCGAATCGGTAATTCACGGTGGCCACGGTCAACTAGCACTGCAACAGCAATTGAGCTAGGTCTGCCCTTATCCATTAAAGCATCCATTGCTGCTCTAACTGTCCGCCCAGTAAAAAGTACATCATCGACCAAAACAACGTGTTTATTGCCGATTTCAACACCTATTTCCTTAGAATTAACAACAGGGTCTTGCTTTAACGATGCATCATGACGGTCATCGCGGTACAAAGTAATATCAAGTTGACCCAGTGGCACATCGACCCCTTCAAGTTTTTGAATGCGGTCATGGATTCGCTGAGCTAAATAAACGCCACGAGTTTTAATCCCTACGAGTACCAGATCTTCAGTACCCTTGTTACGTTCAATGATCTCATAAGTAATTCTGGTTAGCGCTCTCTTCATTGCTGAAGCGTCCCAAATTTCTTTTGTCATCTTTTTCTCCTATTGCTACTTTACCCATGAAAAAACACTTAATCTATTGAGACTAAGTGCTGTGTAAAAGTCAATACTTAATTGAGCTTTCCTTGCTAGCCTCACGGGACTAATTTTAAAGGACATCTATTTCAATATAATGGTTAAACGAGCAGTTGTCAACACTAAAGTTATGTATCGGGCAACTATTATTTCTAGCAAAAATTTTTAAGTTTAAAAAAATATTTTCTAATTATATAAACCATGTCTAACTTTTATTTTAAAGCCGCCTCACTTAAGAAACAAACTAATTAAGTTCAATCTGACCAACAAGATCATTGATATCAGCAACACCCATTTTTGCTAAAATTGCGGGCAATTCATCTGCTATGTGGGGGCATATTAATGGATCCTTAAAATGAGCACTTCCCACTTCGACTGCATTGGCTCCGGCTAACATAAATTCAATTACATCTTCAGCTGACTCAATACCGCCCATACCAATTATGGGTAATTTAGTTGCTGTTCTCACCTGATTAATCTGATAAATGGCAATAGGTTTCACTCCCGCACCTGAATAGCCACCAAAATTATTGCCTAACAGTGGTTTACGTGTCTTGATATTGATGCGCATCCCCATTACCGTATTTATTAGTGACAGACCGTCTGCACCACCAGCTTCTGCTGCTCGGGCAATTTCACCTATGGCAGTAACGTTAGGTGTTAACTTAATGTAAATCGGAATTGTGACCGCCACTTTGATTGCAGCAGTTAGTTTTTCAACTAATTCTGGATGAACACCAAAACTCATTCCACCTTGAGCAACATTGGGACAAGAAAAATTTATTTCCAGGGCATTAACCATCTTAGAAGCAGCTAATTTTTGGGCCACTTCGACATAGCCGGCACTACTTTCACCACCAACACTGGCAATAATGGGCAAAGCAGGATATTTCTTTTTAATGTCAGGTAACTTGGTACTAACTACTTGATCAACTCCCGGATTAGTTAAACCGACAGAATTTAATACTCCATTTTCTAAAACTGCAATTTGAGGTTGAGGATTACCAGCCCGCGGTTTAGGTGTAGTAGTTTTTATAACCAGCGCCCCCAATTCATTTAAATCAAATTTCTCAGCCGCAGATACATCACCAAATCCGAAAGTACCACTTGCTGGCATTAACGGATTTTTTAAGCTTAGACCCGGTAATTTTACTTTGATGTTAATCATATTATCCTCCAAAAATTGCTGTTCTTTTGCTCATAAATATTTTTGGGTATATTTTACACGTTTTTGACCATTTTAAAAGTAAAATTTTTAGTTGTATTTTATTAGCAAAAATGTTAATCTCAATGTTAATGAACTTTAAACGGTACAGAGAGACCGCAAGTTGAACATGGCTTAATTTTTTTAAAAGTCTATTTTGATGCACTCTCGTACCAAAGTAGGCTTTTTTATATGTGGAGGCGTTAATGAAAAAAGCGGTATTTGTAGCATTGGACTATGACAATCAGAAGGATGTTGAGAATCTGCTTCAGAAATTAGGTGATCCCCAAGAAACCTACTTAAAAATTGGCATGGAACTATATTATCATTATGGTCCGAACTTGGTAAAAACTTTAGTTGAACAAGGATACCATATTTTTCTAGATCTCAAATTACATGATATTCCTAATACAGTTTACCAAGCTGCCAAACAGATAGGAAAATTAGGAGTTTTTTGTACCACCGTTCACGCACTCGGTGGTAGTGCAATGATTGCAGCAGCTAAGAAAGGGCTGGTTGATAGTACCCTTAAAGGTAGCGAAGTCCCTAAACTCTTAGCTGTGACGGAACTGACCTCCATTTCAGCTGCAACTTTGGCAAATGAGCAGAATTGTTCATTGTCAATGGCTGAAGAAGTGGTTAGTCTAGCTCAGACTGCTAAAAGTGCCGGTGCTGACGGTGTAATATGTTCACCGCTTGAAGTACAAAATCTGCGGGAAATAGTTGGCCAAGATTTCTTATATGTTACACCGGGAATTAGATTATCAGCTAAAGCGAATGATGATCAAAAGCGCACTGCCACTCCTTCAAAAGCAAAAGAATTTGGCTCAAGTGCAATTGTAGTCGGTCGACCCATTACCAAAGCTGAAAGTCCCGCACAGGTTTATCAAGAAATTAAAAAGGAGTTTGAATAAATGTACCAGGAACAAATTATCAATAAACTAATCGCCGAAAAAATAATTACATTTTCTCCGCAAAAACCATATCAATATGCTAGCGGAATGCTATCACCCATTTATACAGACTTACGCTTAACTGTTTCTTATCCAGACTTGCGCGACTGGATTGCGACAGACTTGGCAGCGTTAATTAAAAGCAGATATCCTGCTGTAACTGTAATAGGCGGTGTGGCAACTGCTGGTATACCACATGCAGCATGGGTTGCTGCTAAACTTAACCTGCCCTTGATTTATGTGCGGCCAAAGCCTAAGGATCACGGCAAAGGCAAGCAGATTGAAGGCCGCTTTAATAAAGAAGACAATATCGTGTTAATTGATGATTTAATAACCACAGGTGGCTCTGTAATCAATGCCGTTGATGCCACAAAAAAAGAAGGTGGTAATGTAATTGGCGTTAGCTCAATCTTTACATACTATTTAAAAGATACGAAAAATAATTTTGCTCAAGCTGGCGTCGATTTTAGTCCTCTACTTTCCTATCCTGAGTTATTGCAAAAAGAAAAAGAGTTGAACTACATCAGCTCTGAAGAATATGAGGCTTTAAAAACCTGGCACGAAGATCCGTGGAAATGGGGCAAAAAGTTTCAGTAAATAAGAACTGACAAAGATTGCTACACAGCAAAAATTTGTCAGTTTTTTTATATTTAAAAGAACCAGCAGCTGATTTCTGACAATTACTCTCAAAAACTAGACAGGAATAATTATTACTCCAGTTACCAGACCAGCAAAAAGTTATTTGCGCCTAAACTTTAATCTAGTTCTTTATTAGGAAGTCCCAAGAGGTACGCAAAATATAAAGATGTGGCAACCATTACTAATATTATATCCTTACTGAAAATCGATTGTTCTTCATTCTTAGCCCTCACTTACACTAATTTATTTGAGCAATAAAAGTTTACTCAAAATCTCGCCCACGCATCAAAAAAGACTGATTTTTTCAAACCAGCCTTTTTTGATGTGTATATACGATTTAATTATAGATATCATTAGAAAATTGTTTAATTATTATCTACTTCTTTTTTACTATCAACAAAATTGAGAAAACAGTTGCTAATATCAAATTTATTTGAATATTGCCTGATCAATTTTTCTGACATGTAAAAGAATTTAATCACTCTAAACTTTTTCTGTGGTATTATTAATCATAGTAGTGAGAATAAAATTATTTTTATTCTCACTACTACTTTTAAATGTTAAGCAAAAGTCCGAACTTTAGCATAATTCAAAAACCATTGGATTTTTCTTAACATTATTCGACACAACTTCAATGTATGCCAACATCGGAGTTGTGTTTTTTTAATTGACATTAACTATCCTCTCTTTTGCTAATTTTTCGGTAAATACTAGTTTTCCTATATTTATTTTTATTATTTCCAGAAAAGCATTACCCCTTTCATTCATAGCACCTAATTTAAACTATGTGAATTATATAATAATCGTAATCAAATTTTTAAAAATTGTCAATAAACTATTGAATATTTTTTAGTTACTGTATTAAATTATATCTACTTTCACATTTTGTTATCTAGATTTATAAATAACAATCGAAAAAGCTTTGATTTAAAGGTCTAAGAAATAGGTTCTTTTTCATCTAATTTAAATAACAATTAAAAATACTATTTCAGTTTATATTTTTCGCTATTCAAAATTATTTAAATAACTAAAATATTATAAAGTTGATTGGTTTCTTCCAAAATTACGATTCTTTTCTTTTATTTTCGACTATAATATAACAGTTTTACTTACTGGCACTTTGGAAAGCTTCTTTCAAATTTTTGTTTAACTATTAATATATTAAAATAAAAAATAGAATGATTAAAATATATAAAAATATTACATTAAGTATTATATATTTTGTTTTCCCAATAAATAAGACCAATAAAAAAAGTAACATAAATTTCTTATGCTACTTTTTTATTTTTATAACTAGATTATTTAATAACCCATATAACGATTTCTTTCCCAATCAGATACTGTTTGGGTATATTGAGACCATTCTAATTCTTTAGAATCAATAAAGCTTTGAGTTAAATGCTCACCTAAAGCATCTTGAATTAATTGATCCTTCTTAAAGGCTTTTAATGCGTTATGCAAGGTTGAAGGAAGTGGTTTAATTCCCATTTCATTGCGTTTTTCTTCACTAACATCAAAGAGGTTGCAAGTCACAGGCTCCATTGGCATTTTTTCTTCCTTAATACCAGCCAGACCGGCACTTAAACATGCAGCTAAGAGCAAATACGGATTAGCAGTAGGGTCAGCAGAACGCATTTCTAAACGGGTATTCAGTTCTCCTGCAGATGGTACTCGAACCATTGGTGAACGGTTCTTTGAAGCCCAAGAAATATAAACTGGGGCTTCAAATCCTGGAATTAAACGCTTATAGGAATTGACAGTCGGATTACCAACAGCTGTGATTGCGCGGGCATGTTCCAAAATACCATTTAAAAAGTACAGAGCTGTTTTTGACAAGTGGTACTTATTATTCTTATCATAAAAGGCATTTTTGCTACCTTTAAACAAGGACATGTTAGTGTGCATTCCATTTCCTGCTTGACCCTGTAATGGTTTAGCCATAAATGTGGCAAACAAACCATGCTGCTTAGCTATTTCACGCACAATCATTTTAAATGTTTGCACACGATCAGCCGTTGTTAAAGCGTCATCAAATCTAAAGTCAATTTCCTGCTGTCCGTCACCTACTTCATGGTGAGCAGCTTCTACTTCAAATCCAATGCTCTCTAAAGTTTCAACTATATCTCTCCTACAACTGGCACTTTCGTCATTTGAGGTTAAATCAAAATATGAGGCATGGTCTGGAACCTGTGTGGTCCAGTTGCCATTTTCGTCAAGTTTTAACAAATGAAATTCGGCTTCAAAACCAATATCAAAGGCTGTAAAGCCCATATCCTTCATTTGTTCAATTATCCTTTTAAGATTATTGCGTGGATCCCCTGCAAAAGGTTTGCCATCAGTTGTATGAACTGAACAAGTCAGGCAGCCAATTTTGCCGCCTGTAGTATCGCTCCAAGGTAAAACGGACCAAGTCGAAAAGTCGGGGTAAAGTACCATATCACTTTCTTCCAAACGAACAAAGCCATCAATTGAAGAACCATCAAAGCGTACGTCATTACTTAATACTGTTTCCAATTGACTATTTGGAACTTCAACTGCTTTAAGAGTTCCATTAATATCTGTAAAAGCTAGTCTAATAAATTTGACATCGTCTTCTTTTACGCTTTTTCTAATGTCATCTGCTGAAATTTTCTTTGTCATGATTCTCCACCTAAAAATCTTAAAATAATTGGTATGGTTTAAACTAGAAATACCTTCTTGTCTAAACTAGATTAAAGATTAGCAAATCCTTAAATAAATGTAAAGTGGTCTAACAAAAAAAGTAATAATTTTACCAAAGTTTTACCTTACTTTTATAAATAGTATTAACCTATTTAAAGAATAATTCATTGACAGCATTAGTAATCGCAATTTTAACGTGGGCATAAGTCAGACCGCCTTGCATATACAACGCATAAGGTGGTCTAATTGGTCCATCCCCGGAAAATTCAATACTAGCACCTTCAATAAACGATCCGTCTGCCATAATCACTTGATCTTCATATCCCGTATCGTTACTTGGTATCGGATCCACAAATGAATTAATTGGTGAGTTTTCTTGTAAAGCCTTGGCAAACCTAATCATTTTATCTTTATCATGGAAAATTACCGTCTGAATTAAATCGGTTCTATCTTCATTCCATTTGGGAGAAACTTCTAATCCCATTCTTGCTAAAAGTGCAGAGGAATAAATCGCGCCTTTAATTGCATTACCGGTAACACTTGGCGAAATAAATAAACCTTCGAAATAATCAAGATTGTTATTTAAGCTTGCGCCTTCTTCGCGACCTATTCCTCCAGCAGTGAGTCGTGCAGCCGTATTTTCAATTAGCTCATGCTTACCAACAACATAGCCACCGATTTTAGCTAAACCTCCGCCAGCGTTTTTAATTAACGAACCAGCCATAAGATCTGCTCCAAATTCAGTAGGCTCATGTTGTTCGGAAAATTCGCCATAACAATTATCAACAAAAACTATACTTTCAGGGGAAACTTCCCTAATCAGCGCAATCATCGGTTTAATCTTGGCGACAGTAAAACTTGCTCTGATATTATAGCCACGTGAGCGCTGAATAACTACCATTTTCGGATGATGTTCTCTTAATAATTTTCGTGCCGCTTCAAAATCAACACTGCCATCAGACAACAGCTCTACATAAGAAAATTTAACGCCGTATTGCTTCAAACTGCCTCGACCATCACCGGCAATACCAATAACCTGTTGTAAAGTGTCATAAGGCATCCCTGTAAGATACATCAGTTCGTCACCCGGAAGTAAATTACCAGCCATAGCTGTAGCTAGAGTATGAGTGCCAGAAACAAACTGCGAGCGTACTAGAGCATCTTCTGTGTGAAAAATTTGGGCATAAATACGGTCAAGTTTATCGCGACCACTGTCATCTGAGCCGTAACCCGTACTGCCAATCAAGTCTGATTCAGCTACAGCCTTATCTTTAAACGCTTGTAAAACCTTATTTTGATTAAAAAGAATATTTTGATCAATTTTTGCCAGTTGTGGTGCAATTTCTTGATCAATTTCTGCTACAATTTGTTGTAATTTTTCTGGCCAATTATTCATTTAACCATTCCCCGACTTTCATTAAAATTTTTTTCATACATTCTGGATCCCTTAGGGGATCAAACCAGTAAACAGGTAATTGATGATGAAAATATGTTAATTGCCTTTTGGCATATCTTCTAGAAGCTGTTTTTAAATTCTTAACGCAACTCGCTAGACTATCTTCTTTAGCAAAATAAGGGAAAAATTCCTTATAGCCAATGGCTTGCAAGATCGTATATTCTTGCGCCCTATTCTGATATACGTATTTTGCTTCATGAAGAAGCCCTTGATCAAGCATCTGATCAACACGTTGATCAATTCTACGATAAATTTCTGCACGCTCAGAATTTAACCCGATAATCAAATAATCATACCGGGGCTTTATTTCCTTTTGTTGCTCAGAAAATTTTTGCCCGGTGCGCATAATTACAGTTAATGCGCGTAAAACCCGACGTGAATTATTTGGGGGGATTTTCTGAGCTGCTACTGGGTCGCGGTTATTTAACTCAACCCATAACTTTTTTTTACCATTTTCAGCTAAGTAATTTTCCCATTCAGGGGCAACTGCCTTTTGCTTCTTTTTTGGTTCACCCAGTTTCATTTCATTTAGCAATGCATTGACGTAAAAGCCAGTGCCTCCAACTAGCATGGGAATCTTTTTCTTAGCAGTAATTTCATCAACTGCTTTTTCAGCCTGAGTGACAAAGTCGGCAACAGAATACGGTTTAAAAATAGATTGAGTATCAACTAAATAATGAGTAACTAATTCTTGCTCCGCTTTCGTTGCCTTGGCAGTTCCAATGGCTACTTCCTTATAAACTTGCATTGAATCACCCGAAATTATTTCGGCATTAATTTTTGTGGCAAGCTCAATAGCCAGTGTAGTTTTACCAATTGCTGTTGGTCCGACTATTGCTAGCACCTTTTGCATTTTTGTGTCCTTTTTCTGTATTTAATATAGAAAAAACACGTTTGAATGGCTTAACAAACATGTTTTCAATTTAATATTTAGATTTCTTCGTCCGTCCATCCCAATCCTCAAAACCAGTTTTCAACCATTTGATTGATGAAAAATTCTTCTTTTGTAAGAATCTGGCAGCGCGCAACGTTACTGATAAAGAATCGGAGTACAAATAAACGGGTAAGTCTGTTCTTAACTCCGTATATTGATATTTGAGCATTGTATAGGGCAAATTTCTGGCACCATCAATATGCTTTCTTTTAAATGGTGCTTTTTCACGTAAGTCAACCACTTGCGCCTTCCGCATTCCCTGATTAAATTGCTCATTAGTTAGATCTCCGCCACCTAAAAGTTTTGTTTGTATCTTATGCCATAGCCATACTGCAACAAAGGCTAGAATAACTATAATTAAAATTGCGTCTATAATAACTAAAAAAGATGACATAAATTTTCTTCTCTCCCATTATTAGTTTTTAAACCAAAATAATTCCAAATCGCTCTAAGAGTCGTGTTTGTCCTTATTTTGACGTTCTTCATATTCATACTCACGTCGCAATATTAGCTTTGCTACTAAATAATCGTGCTGGTCTATTAAATGCGAGTGATTAATGTTATCGAGTTCAAGCGCCATGAGCTCAATATCCCATATTCTTTTGCCTACATGAACAAATATACCATACTTTTCTAATAGCTGTTGTACATCATATAGAGTTTTCATTATAGCCTAATTACCATGCCCATTCTGACAGTCGCTACACAATAAATAATTAAAATACAGGTAGCAACCACACGTTTTTTAAAAGAATATTTTCTATAAGTTCTATCTCCAATTATCACAGCAATTAAAAAACCAGTCACTAAGCCGCCAATATGCCCTTGAATATCAATATTTGGTGCAAATAGATCCAATGCAATGTTTATTAGAGCTAACCAAAAGGATTGTTTTCCCAAATAGACTAAGACAGGATTATTCCTATTTTGTAATGCTGTCGCTGTCATTGCTCCGAACAAGCCAAATAAAGCAGTAGATGCGCCAGCACTAATAGCACTATCGCTGCCCCAAGCTAGGCTCAATAAATTTCCTCCGACACCTGAAAGTAAATAAACTACTAGAAAGCGCCAATGACCCAATATTGGTTCCATATAAATACCAAGATAATAGATCATTACGGCATTAGAAATCAGGTGCATAATTCCAATATGTAAGAATTGCGCAGTAAATAAACGCCACCATTGGTTGCCACCTACAATCGCATAGTTATTCATTGCACCCATTTTAATTAATACATAGGTATTTTGTGAACCACCAATAAAAGTTTCTATTAAAAATACCACGAAAAGAATGACTAAAATACATATTGTTATATAGCTGCTTCTATATCTTTGTCGCTGATCCATTATAACCTCATTTATTTGCTAAAACCGCATTAGGAGTGATAATCGTTTGAATTGCAATATCAGTAGGTTCAACTTGCCACAAAGCTGTTTCAAAAATCATTTTCGAATTAACTAAAGCAACGGTTTTTGATTGTGGATGCTTAGCTAAAAAGCGATCATAATAACCGCCACCAAACCCAAGGCGTTGATGAGAGTCTAAAGCAAAAGCTAGTCCCGGAACAATGATCAAATCTAAGTCGTTGTTAATTTGTGCATCTGGTTCACTAACTTCCGCAACCCCGAATTTTGACTTAGTCAGCTTAGTCATGTAGCTATAGTAGATAAAATCCTGTGACCGTTCGGCATTATCATTAGCCCGAGCAAGATATACATCTTTACCCATATCCCATAATTGAGCTATCAATCCTGATGTATCAACTTCATAAGTCAAAGAGGATGTGATTCCTACAGTTTGACATTCATTGAGCCACTGCAAGTTCATTATTTTTTTCAACAAAATTTGATCTTCAGCATCTTTTTCTGGTGTTTCAGCAAAATTGCTCAACTTTTCTATTTGTTGTTGTCTAATTTCTTTCTTTGTCATAATTCTTCCATATAAAAAATAGCAGGAGCATAGGCTCCTGCTATATTGGTTTATTACTTAGTTTCACGATGAAGAGTAGTATGCCTTTCAACTGGGCAATACTTCTTCAAACTTAAACGTTCCGGATGCTTACGCTTGTTTTTCTTAGATAAGTAACTTCTATCGCCACATTCGGTGCATTCCAAAATGATGTTGTCTGCCATTTCTTTCACCACCTACGCTTTTATTCTGACTGTATTATCTTAGCATTTTTCTAATATTATTGCCAGCAATATTCTCACTTTTCTATTTTTTATGTAATTTAAAATAGTTTTGTACCATTGCTTTGGTCATCTGCAAAGTATACGAACCTTCTAGTTCGGGATCAAGTCCTGGAAAAATTACAGCAGTAGCTATCTCAGGATTTTTTGAAGGGGCATAGCCGACAAAAGTAGCGTTTACTAACTCAGGCGGATCTTTGGGGTTAGGATTATCCGGATCATAGTAAAATGTCTGTGCAGTGCCTGATTTACCTGATATAGCAGGTTTGACGTTTTTCAGCTTATGAGCTGTACCCCAAGAGTTAGTGCCGTGAACAACACGCCAAAATCCTTGTCTGACAATATTGAGTTCAGCTTGAGTCCACGGAATTCGAAGCTGGACGTTAGGCTTTCTATTATAATCAATATAGATTTTTTTCCCATTATTTGAGGTTCTGCCAATCGATTGCACGACATAAGGCTGCATCCGGTAACCACCGTTAGCAATAGTAGAAACATACTGCACCATTTGAATTAAAGTGTATGCATCATAGTTGCCATAAGACAAGTCTAATACTGAACCGGGCAATACTAATCCTTGCTCATTAAACGATCTACCTTGAATACCCGATATCTCTCCCGGTAAATCAATACCCGTCTTTTGACCTAATCCAAACATATTGAAATTCTTACGTATTGGTTCAAAGGCAGTTTGCGGCATGTGAATTGATTTTTTAGGAACATAAGATGCCTTCACCCATTTCATTGCCAAGTGCATCATATAGATATTACTGGAAACCTCGAGTGCAGTTTCTGCATCTAATGCACCAAAAGTACCAAGTGGATAAACAGATTTCTTTACGGGCGTACTAGGTAAATATACTGCTGTATCAGGCATTACATTATTTGTGGGACTAATAACTTTATTGATTAAGCCACCACTTACCATTGCTCCCTTAACGGCTGACCCCATAACAAAAGACTGGTTAATAACGCCTAATGCGTTATTAGTAGTTTTATTTTTTTTAGGATCACGGCTAATTCCTGCCATAGCCAAAATTGCACCCGTTTTAGGGTTCATGGCGACGGCATACGCACCGTTTGAATAATGGGCAGCCCCGGAGCTAATAGCCGCAGAATAGATTTTTTCTAAAGAATTTTGGACTTCTTTTTGATACTGGGCATCCAGAGTCAAGACTAAACTGGAGCCAGCCTGACCTGAATAAACAGATTTTGACTGTTCAATATCTCCTGAATTTTTAGTCCAAACTTTGCTGGTTGCTTTAGTTCCCTTTAATAATGGTTCATATTTTTCTTCTAAATATGAGGTGCCAACCCGGTCGTTTCTGGAGTAGCCGTTAGTTAAATAATATTGTAGATTATCGCTAGGTAAACCTGCTTTTTCGGTAGAAACCGAACCGATAATACTCTGAATTGAGGAACCATTTGGGTATGACCTTTGCCAATCAGTGCCAATTCCAACGCCAGGCAGATCTGAAAGATGCTCACCTACACTGGCGATTTCCTTGTCAGTTAAATGATTATTTTTGATATAGATTGTAGAAAGCGTGTACGCTCCAGAGATCTTGTTATAAATTAAAGCCGCAGTTCTTTCCCGCTTATTTAGTTTAATATGCTCAGCACTCACTTGCTGTTGAATTCTCTTATTGATTAATTCATCATCTTGAGTTTGCCGGACAGATTTTGGTACCTTGGCAGACTCCTTGGCACTATTTTTTTTATTAGCTAAATAATAATCAATTACTTGCTGCTCAGTCGGTTTTTCATCGTTAATTGTAATATAGCGACTAAGAGCATTAGAAATGACATAAATATCTTCTGTGGTAGTTGAGACACTTTTGGTATAAGTAATGGCATTTTTAGCCCTGTTACCAACTAAAACGCGACCTTTAGTATCATACATTACTCCTCGAGGAACCTGACTGGAAACCACAGCAGAATTGGATTTTTGGACTTCAGCTTTAAAGCGGGAGCCATAGCCAATTTGTAAATACGCTAGTTGTCCAATTAGAGTAGCAAAAAGCACAAAAATAATTCCTAAAATTATTTTCATCCTAACCGGAGTAGAAGCCTGTTTTTTTGAATTATCATTCTTTGTTTTCAATTTTTTCTTAAAAAAATTCACGTAGCCTCAACCTCACTAAACTAGTGTAATTTTATCAGAAACCAACAGACAATTCTATTGATTAAAAGGCCTTTTGACAAAATTTTAACAGTTATAAAATAAGTAAAGCAAATAAAGTGTTCGTAAGCACTTTAATAAAAATCTTCTGTATTTTGCTAAAGTGTAATAAAATAATGTTAGTTGATTAAATAGAAAGAAGAAAGATTATGACACTTAAATATCAGATTGGCGTTGATGCCGGGGGAACGCATACTACTGCTATTGCCTATGATCTTAACGGTGAAGAAATAGAGCGTTCTCAAGCCGGTCCTGGCCAAGTAAACACAAATTATACCAGCGCAATTTCAAATATTACTGAAGCGATTAATAAATTAATAGACCAAATTGATGGTGACTGCCAAAGAATACTTTGTGGTATGGCTGGCTTATCCGTCATTGGACATGCTCCTGAAGTAGCTGCTGAAATTTCTGCTAAAGCCGAAAATTTACCTACTAGAGCAATTACAGATTCACTTCTGGCATTATACAGTGGTCTTGAAGGAGAAGACGGTGGTCTTGTTATTGCCGGCACGGGTTCTGTCTTTAATGGTCTGCAAAAGGGCAGGATAATCACAACTGGTGGCTATGGCTCCATTTTAGGAGATGAAGGTTCAGGTTATGCAATTGCACTTTCAGCACTAAAATCTGCTTTACTCAGTTGGGATAAACGAGAAGATAACGAATTGATTTCCCTTTTTAACCAACTTTTTAAAGTAGATAATTTGACTGACGCAACTGCTAAATTTTATAAAACCAGCAATGCGGATTTTGCCTCAATGGCAGTAGAAGTGGCAAAATTGGCAGACAAAGGCAATAATTTTGCCATAGCTGTGATCAAGGAGCAAGCTGAATTACTTGCAAGAGATATTATCATCGGTATGGACAGATATGATGAACCTAAGCCAATGAAAATTGCACTGACCGGTTCCGTCTTAGCTAACAATGACATGTTACGTGATTTCTTGGAGAATAAAGTTCATGAGAAATATCCACACGCACAATTTTCGATTTCCAATGGTGAAAATGCCCGCGGAGTAGTTTTTGATAGAAGTAAAGATTACCGCTATTTCACTAGTCATTAATTTTTTAGAATAAATAAAGACCAGAATTTTGCTTTTTAACAAAATTCTGGTCTTTTACTTGTTAGTTAACTAGAGCAAATCTGCTTATCTGACTGTGTTATTCTTCAACTTTATTAATAACTACGTCAAATTTACCGCCAGGTGTCGAAATAGTCACTGTTTCGCCCTTTTTCTTGCCCAAAATTGCTTGAGCAATTGGTGAATCATTAGAAATCTTGCCATTCATTGGATCAGATTCATCACTACCAACAATAGTGTAAGTTTCCGGCTCGTCTTCGCCCACTTCAGTATAGGTAACTGTCTTACCTACAGCTACTTCATCTGGATCACTAGCATTAGCATCAACGACATGAGCATACTTAAGCATTTCTTCAACAACGCTAATACGATCCTCTAAATGACTTTGTTCATCCTTAGCTGCATCGTATTCGGAGTTTTCAGACAAGTCACCATAAGAGCGGGCAACCTTAATTCTTTCAATTACTTCTGGTCTTTTTACTACTTTTAAATTTTTTAATTCTGCCTCTAGCTTTGCTTTACCTTCAGCAGTCATTGGATATGATTTTTCAGGCATAAAATTTTCTGCTCCTTAAAGTTAAAATTCCTTTTGCACTGGTATATGATATTAACTTAATTGTTTAAAGTCAACTATTAACGTATTTCCGCTTTCAGGTGCTTTTCCAAGGCACTATTAATTGAGTTCATAGCTTTGGAAACAATTTCATCTGTTAGAGTGTCATTTTCATTTAGGAAAATTAAACGATAAGCAAAACTCTTTTTGTTCTCAGCAATATGAGAACCACGATAGACATCAATTATTCTCAAATCATAGAGGTATTTCCCACCATTTGCTTTAATTTCATCTTCAACAGCTTGGTTTGTAATTTCCTGATCTACTAAGATTGAGAGATCACGTTCAACAGCAGGGAACTTCGGTGCAGTTTGTGCTGTGGTATGAGGATTTATGATTAATGGCACCAGGGTTTCAAGATCTAATTCGTATCCGTAAAGCTCACTGCCCCGCATGGCTTTGCTCAAATCTGTTACCGCACGACCGATCATGCCAATCATGCCTACATAATTACCTTTAATGTAAATGCCTGCGGTTCTAGTAGGATGCATATGCACTACTATTTCAGCTTTATATTCAACATCTTTCAAATCAATTCCCAAAGCTAAGAATAAATTGGTCAGTTGCCCTTTAACATAGTAAAAATCAATTTTTTCATTATCATGTTGCCAGTTTTCAAAATAAACATTGCCGCTATACAAAGTAGCAAGATGTTCGTGCTCATTATAAGTATTATTCTCAAAATCATAAACGCGGCCCTGCTCAAACATTGCTAACTGATTTTGCTTACGTGCCATATTATAGCTGGCGGCATCAACCAAACCTGTCATTAAATTTTGTCTTAAAGTTGACCGATTGGAATTTAAAGGCATTTGAATTTTAACCAGTTTTTTAGGTTTCTTTGTGAAGGCTATTGCTTTTTCTGGAGAAGTTAAAGAATATGAGATAGCTTCTATTAAGCCTTGTCCTTGAACGATATTTTTAATGCGCCTAATAGTTTCTTCAACTTTAGAATAGCCACCATGTGTTTCTGCCAGCACTGGCTGAGTTGATTTAATATTGTCATAGCCATATAAGCGCCCTACTTCTTCCACTAAATCAGCTGGAATAGCAATGTCCCAGCGACGCGCAGGAACATCTACAATTAAATCATCATCGTTAATTTCAGCTTTGAAATTTAAACGGCCAAAAATAGCAGCAATTTCCGCCGGTGAGATTTTTGTACCCAATACTTTGTTGATATAAGAGATTGTGGTTTTAATTTTAGTTTGTTGGCGCTTTTCAGAGCTACCGGTAATAACACCTTCATTAATGGTGCCGGAAGCATCATTACGTAAAAGAAGCGCAGCCATATCTAAGGCTCTAGTTGTTGCATCCCAGTTAACGCCCTTTTCATAACGACTAGATGCTTCTGTCCGATTAGCGTGACGCAAAGCAGCTTTTCTAATTAAGGCAGGATCAAAAATAGCAGACTCTAACAAAACATCCGTGGTATCAGCTTCTATTTCTGAATTAAGACCACCCATAACTCCAGCCATCATTACTACGTCTTCACCGTTAGTAATTACGATGTCGTTAGGGTCAAGATTAACTTCTTTATTATTTAACAAAGTCAGCTTTTCATCTTTAGCAGCTTTCCTAACAACCAACTTATTTGTATTAAAAGCACGAGCATCATAACTGTGCATTGGCTGACCAGTTAAAAGCATAATATAGTTCGTAACATCGACAACATTATTAATTGGTCTAATGCCCGCATTCCACAGTCGTCTTTGAAGCCAAAGAGGGCTATCACCAATTTTGACATTGCTAATTTTGCGTAAGTAAAATTTGGGTGCCAGCTTCGGATCAACGTCTACTGTAAAATCGTTAGTCCAATCCGGACCATCTTCTTTAAGGGTTACATCTTCAACTTTGACTGATGTATCAGTAATAGCACCAACTTCATAAGCCGAACCTTCCATAGATAAGGTGTCTGCACGGTTAGGGGTAATGTCAAAATCAAAGATATAATCATCCATCCCTAAAAGCTCAAATGCAGATTGTCCTGGTTTGATGTCTGCATTTTTGGGGAAAACAAAGATGCCGTCAGAGTATTTTTCAGGCACTACGTTATCAGGTAAGCCAATTTCTTGTAAACCACAGATCATCCCATTTGATTCAGTACCGCGTAATTTACTTTTTTTAATTTTAACGTTATCAGCGATTCGGGCACCGGGCAAAGCCACAACCACATCTTCTCCAGCAGCAACATTGGGGGCTCCACAAACAATCTGATGGGGTTCTTCAGCACCAACATCAACATGAGTAATATTCAAGTGCGTACCAGAAATCGATTCGCAGTCAATAATATGGCCCACTACCAACTTCTTCATCCCGTCTTCAGGATGTTTAACTTCTGCTACTTCAACGCCTGTACGCGTTATTTTTTCAGCCAAATCCTTAGGATCTCGGTCTAACTCAATAAAATCCTTTAACCAATTATATGAGACAAGCATTATCTCTCCTCCTTGCTGAATTGTTCTAAGAAGCGAACATCGTTAGTATAGAAATCACGAATATCATCAATACCGTATTTAAGAATGGCAAAGCGGTCTAATCCCACGCCAAAGGCAAAACCACCGTATACATTAGGATCAACACCAGCATTTTTTAAAACATTAGGGTGGACCATTCCAGCTCCTAAGACTTCAATCCAGCCGGTATACTTACAAATGGAGCAGCCCTTGCCATCGCAATTAAAGCAGGAAACGTCCATTTCTACAGATGGCTCGGTAAAAGGAAAGTAACTAGGACGCAAGCGGGTTTCACGGTCTTGACCAAAAGTGTGCTTGGCCATCAGCTCTAAAGTTCCCTTCAAATCACCCATCGTAATGTTCTTGTCCACTACCAGACCTTCCATTTGCATAAATTGGTGTGAGTGAGTGGCATCATCATCATCGCGCCGATAAACTTTACCCGGCCCAACCATTTTCAAAGGGCCTTTAGCAAAATCATGCTTTTCCAAAACGCGTGCTTGGTCTCCTGAAGTTTGAGTACGCAATAAATCTTCAGAATCAATATAAAAGGTTTCTTGCATATCCCTTGCTGGGTGGTCTTTGGGCAAGTTCATCATTTCAAAACAATAATGATCAGTTTCAATCTCTGGCCCTTGAACTACTTCATAACCCATGCCGATAAAGTATTTTTCAAGATCATCCAAAATAATATTAATAGGATGCTTTGTTCCATGGTGCAGCTCACGACCTGGCAATGTAACGTCAATTTTTTCTTTAGCTAATTGCTCTTCAACTAGAGCCTCTACTATTTCATTCTTAGCATCATCAAGTTTATTATTGAAAAGGTCACGCAACTTATTAACGCGTTGACCAACTTCACGTCTGTCACTGGGATCAATATCCTTCATAGAATGCAGAATTTGAGTCAATTCACTTTTACGTCCAGTTAATTTGACCCGAACATCATTTAACATTTTCTCATTCTTAGCTTTGTCGATCTCAACTAGACCTTTTTCACGGAGCTCCTTTAATCTGTCAAATAAGTCCATTATTCTTTCCTTTCAAATCAAACAAAAAAGCTTCATCCCAAAAGGGACGAAGCTTCGCGGTACCACCCTAGTTTGGACAAAAATGTCCACACTTTGAATTTCGCTAACGGTGAATACCGGAATGGATTAGATTCTACTAATAAGATGAAATTCACAGTTCCGTTTAAACTTTTCTCTCAGCTCAATAAAAAAGTTTCTCTGATTAAATGATTGCTGCTACTAGTCTTACTCTTTGTAATTAGTTACTAGAATATATCATTTCTCAAAAACTTGCAAGTGCATACGAAATTTATACCCATTTATCTGCCCAGGTATGAATTTGATCAAAAACAGGCTTTAATTCCTCTCCCTTTTTGGTCAAACCATAAGAAATAATTTTAGTTTTATCATCAACTGAGCGCTCTACAATATCTTCCTTTTCAAGTTCTTTCAGTCTTTCAACCAAAACACGATCTGAGCAAGCCATAACACAACGAGCTAAGTCCTTAAAGCGCATATAATCTCCGGCACAAAGCGAACTAATAATTAGTCCATTCCATTTTTTACCGATAATTTTAAACGCGTTAATGAAATGTTTGCAAGATTCATAATCAGGAGCACCGCAATCCGCACAGCGTTTTTCCTTAATACCTTGAGTCATGATACCGTCCTCCCACAACAAAGTGTTTATTTCGTCTTTTATTATATTAAATATACTTACTAAAAACAAGTATAATCGTCTAGGAGAAGTAATAAATGATTATCCCTGCTGCGACTGCCGCATTTAATGACTCGGCTTGGCCCTTGATAGGAATATATAACTTTTCATCACTTAGTTTTGCTATTTCTGTAGTAACACCATGAGCTTCGTTGCCAATAACAATGCCTACTTGCGGTACTTTTTCAAACTCAGGTAATTGTTTGGCCTTTTGATCTAATAAACTAGCATACACTGGGATTGCATTATCTTGCATTTCTTTAATAACAGCTGGTAAATTTTCCATGATTAAATTAACATGGAATTGACTGCCCTGCATTGCTCGTTGAGTTTTAGGATTATAAATATCAACGCTTTCTGGCGCGAGCACAACACCGTCAAAACCTGCCGCATCAGCTGTTCTGACAATAGTGCCTACATTACCGGGGTCAGCCAGATGATCTAGCAGAACCCATTTACCGAAATTAAAATGATAATTTTGTGGTTGTGAAATCTTGAGGATCATAAAAATATCCTGCGGATTTTTGGTACTTGTAAGATGACTGGCAACGAGAGTATTAATTTCAAGCACATTTTTACTTTCCAGATTAATAGAAAACTTTTTTGCCAAGTGCAGCAAAGCTTCCTCAGTACCCACGAGATAGATAAATTTTTCCCCAGCTTTCAATGCTTCTTCAACAAGATGAAAGCCTTCAATTATATATAAACCAGTTTTTTCACGGTATTTTTTTTGCTTTAATTTAGCTAAATTCTTAATAACATTATTATTGACAGAACTTATTTTTTTTGACATCAAATCAGCTTCTTTCATCTTAATTAATATATTGTTTTAATTTCAACCAAATAAAATGTTAAAATCAAGAAAGCAATGTAAGAAAGGACTATTATGGGATTTTTTAATCGACACAAACAGGAAAACAAAAATACTTCTCAAAAAAATTCCGCAGAGACTTGGCAGCTAACTGTATCGGGCATTGTTCAAGGTGTTGGCTTTCGCTGGAGTGTATTAAATCTGGCCCAGCAAATGAAGATTGCAGGCAATGTCCGTAATAATAGCGATGAAACGGTCACAATTACCTTACAAACAGGCTTAAACCAAGTCAATCAGTTTTGCTCTGAACTGCCCCAAAACATTTCACCGTTTGCTAGAATATCAAACATCAAAAAAGAAAAGCTGTCAAATGTAGCCAAAATGAGTGGTTTTCATGTATTATATTAGTTATTGGCAAAAAATAATAATTGGGTGAATTGAATGAAAAAATTTCGTAAATATATTGGATTGATTATAGTTTGTTTGGCGGTAATGTTAATTGTTACTGCCTGTGCTCAAAATGGCAGAAAGCCGCCTACGGATTTTCTTTATGGCACAATTTACAAGTTTATCGGCAAGCCTTTACAAAACATTATGCTCTTTTTTTCTCACGTTATAGGTGGGGAAAATGGTGCAGGTTGGGCTATTATCCTGATGACCTTCGTAGTCAGAATGGTACTTTTACCACTAATGCTTAACCAGCAAAGAAAAGCTACAACGCAACAAGAAAAAATGGCAAGACTGCAGCCGCAGATGAAGTTGATCCAGGAGACAATGAAACGTAAAGACTTAACTCAGGAGCAACAAATGACCGTGGCAGGGTGGCAACGTCAGCTTTATTCCCAAAACAACATTTCTTTAACCGGTGGAATGGGTTGCCTACCGTTAATTATCCAATTCCCAATCATGCTGGGAATTTATGATGCTGTAATGTATTCCAACACATTAGCCAGTTCAAGCTTTTTTGGAATTTCATTGAGTAACCGATCAGTTTTAGTAACGATTTTTGCAACGGTCTTTGCTTTTTTGCAAGGCTATATTTCCTTAGTGGGCATCCCTAAAGAACAGAAAAAGCAAATGCAGTCAATGATTTTAATGAATCCCATTATGACTCTCTTTATTTGCTTATCTGTTTCAGGTTCGGTAACCCTATACTGGGCAGCCGGAAACTTCTTTTCCGTTATTCAGCAATTGATTGTAACATTTATTATCATGCCTAAAGTTAAAAAAGAGGTTGATGAAGAATTAAAACGGGAACCTTTGACTCAAGTTGTTACTAAAGAGAAAGTCGCTGAATTGATTAATAATCAAGCTGCTAACCCAGCTCAATCTGAACAGACTAAAGTATTACATGAAAATCTCCGCAATCGTAATAAAGGCAAACAGCAAAAACGCCCTTAATTATAAGCTCTAAGCAAAAGACCTTTAGGTCGTGACAATCGACTTAAAGGTCTTTTTGTTATTCTTTTTGCTCTTTTAAGGCTTGTTCATTTTCTTGGCGCTGGCGCAGTTTTTTTGCTTGAGAATCAGATAGTGCAGGAAAGACCATAATAAATTGGCTTCCTTGACCTTCAACTGAGTCGACACTTATGTTGCCGTGATAACTGGTCACAAGTTTTTGAGCTATTGATAGCCCTAAACCATTACCGCCTTTTTCACGAGTGCGTGCTTTATCAACCCGATAAAAGCGATTAAAAATTTTGCCTTGTTCTTCTTTTGAAATGCCTTCACCAAAGTCTTGGACTATAATATGGACCTCATCTTGGGATAATCCGGCTGAAACATTCATTTCTTTACGATCGGTAGAGTATTTAACGCCGTTATCTATTAAAATTACCAGCAGTTGCTCTAAATGTCCTTGGTAAATTTGAATTTCTGTCTCAGCTGGCAAATCGTCCATGTCTAATCTGATTGTAAAATCTTTGTGAACTAGTGACATATCACCAACAACACGTTTCAGGACTTCAGAAACTTTAGTAACTGCATAAGGATACTGCACATTAATTTGTTCTGCACGCGTTAAGTCCAACATTTCTTGAATTAAATGCTGCATTCTCTTTGCTTCCTGCAGTGAGGCATCGATTGACTCGTCTAAAATTTGCGGGTCATCTTTTCCCCAGCGCTTTAGCATACTCAAGTGCCCTTCAATTACAGCTACTGGTGTGCGAAGCTCGTGAGAAACATCGCCCACAAATTCTTTTTGCTGGTCAATATAACGCTGCATGCGATCAAGCATTTGATTAAAGGAAACAGCTAATTCTTGTAATTCATCGTGCCGGTGAAAATCTCTAATCCTGATAGTACTATTAGGATCATCATTTACTTCCAAAGCAACATGCGACATTTCTTTTATTGGTTTCACAATGTCACGGACGATTATAAACGCCACTAAAGTGAAAAATATTATTGCAGCAACAGAAATTCGCGCCATCCATTTAAGCAGATTTTTCATCAACCCGTTATAGTAAGTCATTTTATTTGCCACAACTATATAGCCAGTGACTTTGCCTGAACGAACTGACCTAACTTTTTGATATGTAATCAATTCTTCACGTCGGTGTTTAAAAACATGAACTACCTGATGATCACCTTTAATTTTTTTAAAAGGCGGAATTGCATTGCCATTATCAAAGACGTCTTCTTTACGCAGATTATAAACTACCACGTTTAGATCACGATTAGTTAAAGACGACAAAAGATCGTCATTAAAAGCACTCCTATTGGGCTGATCCGAACTAATTGGCGGATTACCCTTTAAAACTTCTCTTGTAGAGGGAGTTAATGCGGGTACAACATTAGAGATTTCTAATTGAGTCGGTATTCTATTCAAAGTACTATTGAGTTTAGAAACAATTTCATTTGAGGTCTCTTTTTGTTGCCCCATTGATTGCTGACCAATGAATGAATAAATTATGAATGAAAAAACAATAAAAGAGACCATGATCGTCAATGCAACGACGCTTACCCACCGTACAACAAGTGACGAATGTTTGGTCTCTTTTTTGTTTTTCTTTTTATTTCTTTTCATCATCCTCATCTCTTACCATATACCCAGTTCCACGAACCGTCTTAATATAAGATTGTTTACCTGGAACATCAATCTTGTTTCTTAGATAACGCACATACACTTCTACCACGTTTGTTTCGATATTTGAACCTGGGCCCCAAATCTTTGATAATAACTGGTCACGGCTAACAACATTATTCTTATTCTTAATTAATGTCATTAGCAAATTGTACTCACGTTTAGTCAAGTCAACGGCTTTACCATCACCACGACGGACAATTCTGTTTGCAGTTTCAATGGTAAGGTCTTTAAATTTAACTACTTTCTTCTCAACTGAATCATCGGAAGCATCTTTTTCAATCTTGACACGACGCAAAACTGCACGCAAACGAGCTAGCAGTTCTTCAATGGCAAAAGGTTTGACAATATAATCATCGGCACCATGATCAAGGCCGGAAACTCGATCAATGACTGAATCACGAGCTGTCATCATAATGATTGGTGTACTTTTAACTTGGCGCACTCTCCGGGCAATTTCTAATCCATTCAGATCAGGAAGCATCAAGTCCAATAAAATTGCATCAAAATCTTCTTTTAAAGCTAGATCAAGTGCTTTGCGGCCATTACTTTCGACAACTGTGTCATATTTTTCATGCTTTAATTCCAATTCAACGAAGCGAGCCAAATTCTTTTCATCTTCAACAATTAATATTCTTGCCATTTTTGTTCATCCTTTTTTAAAATTTAATTTCGGTTTATTTAATTCATATCTTAATCAACAATTAAAGCATACTTTAAAAATGCTTTTAAAACAAGATTAAAAACCAGCATTTCAACAATACTGATCTCATAACTTATTTAATTATTTTTATTTTCATTATTCAAGTTTTTATTATTTTCCGTAAACAAATCTTTTAATTTAGCAAAAGCGGGATTAACTTGTTCTTTTTGTTCTTTAACGAAATCATCTTCAGAAATTACCGACCAGCCTTTTCCTCGAGGATAAAGATTCTCCTGCTTCTCTTTTTTGGTTAAAATCGTTGTCGGAATGTGTAATAAAATATTATCTTCAATCGTCTTTTGCAAATCAATAATTTCATTTTCTACCTTGACAATGGGAATCTCGCTTTCAGCGCTCTCGTCTTTTGCCACATCAGTATCAGTATAATTCTCGCTAAAGTGAAAGTCTTCTTGGAAATCAACCGGTTCTAGACTGCGACTGGAAGGGACAACTAGCTGGGCTACAACGTGGAAATCCCCTGTAACATAGGGCTGATTATAAAAGACAGCGCCAGATAGCTTAATATTTTTTACCTGATAAACTAAATTCTGGCTACGCTTTAGAAATTCTTTTTCTGGTTGCACTTCACACTCAATATGAGTCAATGGCTCTTTACTATTTTTAATCTGAGCAAAATTAAGTGTTAACATTTTAAACCTCCAGCGGCTTGCGACCAAAGTTTTGATCAACTTGCATCAATTGTTCATAGAAACGATCAACACGTATTTGCAAATTCAGCGATCCACTTTTAGTGTTTTTTTGATCAACTTTAGAAATCACGTCCGCAGTCGTATCTTTTCTAATTTTCTTAAGATACTTTCGTCCTAGTTTGCTATAACCTAAAAGGAGCAGCGATTCGTGGTTAAAGCTGTTAACCATATCATCTTGAGTCACATTTAATAGCGTATACAGACTAAGCCGGCGCAGACGAGAATAAGTATATCTTTTAGACTTGATCATACGTAAAAATTCGGTAAACGTTTTTGCGTTATGAATTTCATGTTTCATTTTATACTCAAGTCCTTCGCTCATTTGGTAAACTTGCTGCAAATCTTCTAAAGAAGAAGATTCAATCCGATATTTAAGAAATGGAAACAATAGATTCCAATTAGGATAAGCTTTTTGCTTAAAAAGCAGCTGTACCTCTTTTTTCGGCAGCCATTGTTCTAACGTACAATTATTTTCATTATGCAGAATTAAATTACGAATTGCACTGGCACTTTGAACAACCTTGTTATTTTGCAAAACATCATCGTGTCCTGCTCCAATACGATTAATCGGGTGTAAAACTAACGGTGTACCCAAATTATGATTAGCAACAGCATACGCCAGTGCCAAAATAGCATTAGGCTCATTTACCTCATGTCCAACCTCACGTGCCACCATTTGATTATACTGAGTTGAGTATGTTTGACTGTAATCATTAAAATCCATGTGACTTTGAGGTATTTCAGCAATTTTACTACCCAAATAAGCAAAGTTTTGCGTAGCATCTTCAACACCAAAGATTAGATCGGTAACCCCGACTTTAGCTAGTTGATCAATGCTGCCAAGAGCAAACAAGTCAGCCGGCTCCACGGAAGTTGAAAACGGCAATTCGAATACTAGGTCAGCGCCGCTTTCAAGAGCAGCCTGCGCCCGAGTCCATTTATCCATGATTGACATTTCGCCTCGTTGGACATAGTTACCGGACATGATCACAACTATTGGGTCTTTATTTCCAGCTATATAGCGCGCCTGATTCATCAGAAATTCATGCCCGCTATGGAAGGGATTATATTCCGCGATGATCCCTACAACACTCATAGTCAGTTAATCTTCCTCTAATTCCAATTTTTTACCGTTGGCCCATAATTTTTCTACATTATAAAAATCTCTGGCTTCTTCGGTAAAAACATTTACTACTACATCACCTAAATCAAGTAAAAGCCAATTTGATTCGCTCGTACCCTCAACGCGGTAGTCGTAATAATCGGCTTTATGAGCTTCATCTATGATCGCGTTAGCTATAGCATGCAACTGTCTATTTGATCCGGCACTGGTGACAACATAATAATCAGCTAAAATACTATGTCCTTGCATATCAAAAGCAGCTGTATTTTCGCCGTGACGATCACTAATTGCTTTTAAGGTAAAACTTAATATTTCTTTACTAGTCATTTTTCTCCTTATTTTTTTATACTCCAAACATTGTAAGCATTTAAAGTTCGTGGATAAATCTTATTCCTTTTTTCAATTAAAAATTCAAGGGTATGTGCTAATTGGTAGCCGACACCTTCATTAAGATTAGCATAAGTTATCTTACGCGCTTCTTCAACTCCGGGAAATGATCTGCCGGGTTCAATAAAATCTGCCATATATACAATTTTGTCCAAAGTTGTCATCTCAACGTCAGCGGTAGTATGTCTGCTTATAGCCGTTAAAATTTCCTCATCACTAATTTTTAAATCACGTTGAATAAAATAAACACCAACAATTCCATGCCAAATGCTCCGGTTCCAATTTAATAAATCTTGATCAAAACCTTGAGTTTTAATTACTTCACGGTATTCAGAAACAGGAACCTGCTTGGCATAATCGTGAACAAAGCCGGCCAAAGCCGCTTTATCCTGATCATAATGATTAAGTTCAGCCAGTCTAACTGCTGTTTGACTGACACCAACGCAATGTTCAAAGCGGTCAGCTGTCATGTTGTTTTGCTCTTTAGCAATTATTTCAGCACTGCTTAGAGGAGAATAGGTTTTTGCAAAAAATAAATCACTCATGATATAGACCTTTTTTCTGAATATAATTTCTGACTGTATCAGGTACTAAATACCTAATTGAACCACCAATTGTAATTGTCTGCCTAATTAGTGTAGAACTAACTTCAATTTCAGGAATGTCAACCCAAATCATTGGCAGTTTTGCTTTTTGAGGATAACCTGCTCTTTGAACTCCCACTAGTGTAGCTAATTGTGCTAGCTTGGTTGGTTCCTTCCATTCATTTAAATTATTAACCTGATCACTGCCCATAATTAAATAATAATGATTTTCGGGTTGAGTTTCATGCAAATATCTCAAAGTGTCAATCGTATAGGAAACGCCCCCACGGTATAATTCGAATAATTTCACTTGAAACCGAGGGTTGTCTTGAGTTCCTAATTCAAGCATATTTGCGCGATCTTGCGCAGACGCAATTGGCTCATCTTTTAAAGGTGGCACATTAGTAGGAATAAACCAAATTTCATCCAAATGCAATTTAGTTAGTACTTGTTCAGCCACTATTAAATGACCAATATGAATTGGGTTAAAAGTCCCACCAAAAATACCAATTTGACGACCTTTCTGGGGTGCTAATTTTTCTTCAGCTACAGCCACTGTAGGTGTTTTTTGATAATTTTTTGCAATAGCGATCATTATATCCTCTATATTAACGCACGTCTAATTCCCAAGCCAATCTGACCAGGTGTATAAATTTTAACTAAACAATTTGCAGGAACAGTGATAAAACCGATCCCGCCAAAAAGCAAGTCACTTTTATTACTAGTATGATATTCCTGCCCCTTTAATGATGGCAAATTATCTTCTTTAGTCGGCGGACTCAATAATTCACCAATGTGTTTGGTATAAAAAGCATCAGCATTTGCCGTCTTGGTTCTGTGAATGTATAGACCACGAGCCGCATAAACTGTGAAACTAGCTTTTTCACCTTTTAAGAAGTCTACTCGCCCTAAACCTGCTAGAAAGAGACTATTACCGGGGCTTAACTGAAACGTTACCGGCTTGAGCTGCTTTTGCGGTGATACCACTGCTAATTCTTTGGTATTCAAATGTGTAACCAATTGATTTTGGGTCAATATACCGGGAGTATCTATTAAAAAATGACCATTTGCCAAAGGAATTTCAATTTTAGCTAAAGTTGTTCCCGGAAAACGTGAGGTCGTGATTAGATTTTTAACATCCCCCATTTGGTCAACAATCGCATTCAAAAGAGTTGATTTTCCTACATTGGTCATTCCCACAAAATAAACATCTTGCTCACGTGATTTCTGATCTAAATACTTTATCAACTGAGTTAGATTTTTCTTATTTTTAGCACTGACTAAAAATATTTTTTTGGGAAACAATCCTGCCCTATTAGCTTCTTGTCTCATCCAATCCTTGATTTTGCTTTGTCGGGAATTGTCGGGAAACAGGTCAAATTTATTACCCACCAGTATAAAATCATTTTCACCAATAAAACGTTTAAGTGATGATAGTAAAGAATTAGTAAAATCAAATAAATCAACCACATTGACGACTAAAGCCTTTTTTGTAGCTAAAGAATTCAAGAGCTTTAAAAAGTCATCATTATCGGCATTGACAGGCATAATTTCATTATAATGACGCAGCCGAAAGCAACGTTGACAGTAAATATCGTTGCCTTCATCTCCACTTTCTATTGCCTGTTGCAATCGTGAAAGTGGCAGATAACCAGGTTCTTGCGGGTTATCAGATTGAAGAACAGCACCACAACCAATACAAACAATTTGATCATCCATTTTTTAACGTCTCCTTAAATGTAACTGGGTGCGAAAAGTTGAGAAAAAAGAAAATAATTTTTTCAAAAAAACGATTGATACGGGTATTCCATTTGTCAGTTTGTATAAGAGGCTCAACCAAGACCGATTTGACACCAGCTAAATTGCCAGCTTGAATATCGGTAATCAACTGATCCCCCACCATCATTACCTGTCCTTTTTCTAAACCCATTGATTTCCTTTTTTTACTAATCGCAAATGGTAACGGCTTTTTAGATTTAGCAACAAAATCAATGTGATAGGGATTTAAAACTTTCCCTACCCGTTCAGCATTATTATTGGAAATTACCACCAACTTAATTTGAGCTTGTGCTAATTTTTTATTAAAGCTATCCATTTTTTGAGCAGTTTCAAATTCGTTCCAAGCTAAAAGAGTATTATCTAAGTCAGAAAATACAGCTTTAATATTCATTTGCTGCAGCATATCTGGATCTAAATGATAAATCGTATCAATAGTATAGCGTGGCCTGAATAACATCCAATTTACCTTTCATCTATTATTGCACTAGTTTAATATATCAAATTATTAGCTGCAAGTGCTAAATTTTGACATAAAAAAACGGCGCCATAAGCGCCATTTCAAATTAATTTAAAGCCTTTTTAGCAGTTTCTGCTAATTTCGCAAAGGTCTTTGAATCGTTATAAGCAATATCAGCTAACATCTTACGGTTAATGTCAACACCAGCTAATTTCAAGCCGTGCATTAACTTAGAATATGAAATATCATTTTGTCTTGCTGCAGCATTAATTCTGGCAATCCATAACTTTCTGAAGTCGCTCTTACGTCTTCTTCTGTCACGGAACGCATATCTGTAAGATACAAATAATTGAGTACTTGCAGCCTTAAATTGCATATGCTTTGCGCCACGGTAACCCTTGGCAAGCTTCATAATCTTCTTACGACGTTTACGTGTAACTGTTCCACCCTTAACTCTTGGCATCTAAAATTCCTCCTAAATATCGTTTTATTTGTTTAATTAACGCATTTGAGAGAGCATCTGTTTGATGCGCTTCAAGTCGCTGCGTGAAACCATTGCAGCCTTTCTCAAATGACGACGTTGTTTCTTAGTCTTGCCGTGGAAACGGTGGCCAGTAAAAGCGTGATGACGCTTTAATTGACCAGAAGCAGTTCTCTTAAAACGCTTTGCAGAAGCGCGGTGGGTTTTCATTTTTGGCATTTTCTAATTCCTCCAAATTAACTATTTATTTTTGTCACTCTTCGGAGCGAGCATTAAGAACATTGAACGGCCTTCCATCTTAGGCTTGCTAGTAACAGTAGCAATATCAGATGTGGCTTCAGCCATTTTTTCCAACACTTCACGACCCAGTTCCTTGTGAGTGATTGCTCGACCTCTGAACCTGATCGAAACGCGTACTTTGGCACCTTCTTTAGTGATAAACTTACGCGCGTGCTTTAATTTAGTGTTAAAATCGTTACCCTCAATGGTTGGGCTCAAACGAATTTCTTTAACACTGACCGTTTTAGACTTTTTCCGAGATTCTTTAACCTTCTTTTGTTGCTGGAAACGGTACTTACCATAGTCCATGATACGAGCAACAGGTGGCTTGGCATTAGGCGAAATTAGAACTAAATCTAAATTTGCAACACTTGCTTGGCGCAAAGCCTCAGTCTTGGTTACAACACCAACTTGTTCACCATCTTCATTAATTAAACGAACTTCGCGTGCGCGAATTTGGTCGTTTAATATCAAATTCCTTGGAATAATCATTCACCTCCATGTTAATCTGAGGACAAGAAAAAGACGGGTATAGTTCTACCCGCCCATAATCAACAGAAAATATCGATCAGCCCAGAGGTTTACTTAACTTAGGCGAGAAGCGGGAAGCTTCTTCTTGTTCTCAACTAAAACGATTATACTCGCATTTACTATTTGTGTCAACGAGATATATTTTAAATCTCATTGCAAAATTATGCTAACTTTTTGTTCAGTTTATTACCAATTAAAGATAAAGTAAAGCAAACAATAAAATAAAGCAATGTTAAAGCGGCAAACATCGGCACAATATAATTAGCATTTTGACCGTATATTACCTGTGCGTGTTGCATCAGTTCTGGAACAACAATAATAGTTGCTAAGGAAGTATCTTTAATTAAAGAGACAAACTGACCAATTATAGTAGGTATCATGTGCCGGTACGCCTGCGGCAAGACCACGTGCCATAATGCTTGCACAAAAGACATGCCTGTCGATCTTGCCCCTTCAATTTGACCAATAGCTACTGACTGAATGCCAGACCGCACAATTTCAGCAATCATGCTGGATTCAAAAATTGTCATCGCGATAATTGCTGACAAAATTGCACCGGGTCTTAAACCAATATTGGGTAAGCCAAAATAGGTAAAAAAGATAATTAATAGCAAAGGCAAATTTCTAACGATGTCAATAATAAAGCCAACAATTGCTGAAATGAATTTAAGTTTAGCATAGCGGATAATTCCAAGAATTGACCCTAAAATGAAACTTAAAACAATTGCAAAAACTGAAATAAATAATGTGACTGCTAAGCCTTTTAACAGAAAACCGAAGTTTAACCAAGATAAGGCATTAATCCATGTTTGCATTTTAGTTCGCCTCCCTATGCCAATTTCTTTTCCAAATGCCGCATATAGTAACTCAGTGGCATTGTAATCAACAAGTACAAAACACCTATTACCAAATAACTGTTAATCGTGTCAAAAGTGACAGAAGCAATGGCGTTTGCTTGGTACATTAAATCAAAACCTGCAACAAAAGCTAAAATTGACGAGTCTTTAATCAAATTGACAAATTGATTGCCTAGTGGTGGAATAACTATTTTAAAAGCTTGCGGCAACACTATATAGCGCATTGCCTGCTTATAAGTCATACCTGTTGACCGTGCACCTTCCATTTGACCGGAAGAGACCGATTGTATACCAGAGCGAATAATTTCAGCAATAAACGCAGAAGTGTAGAGAAATAAACCAATTGTACCAGCAGTAAAACCATCAATTTGTACAAAATATTTTGGTACTATTAAGTAAAAAAACATTACGATGATTAGTAAGGGAATATTGCGGAAGATTTCAACGTAAATTCGACCAATTTTATTGGCAAGTTTATTGGGAATAACCTCCAATAAGGCTAATAAAATACCGAAAATAAGACTAAATATTAAAGTTAGCAAGCTTGACAAGATAGTCCAGCCAAATCCTGAAAACAGTTGACTACTAAAATTATTGAAGATATGGATCATTTAATATACATCTCCTTATAGTTAAATCCAGGAACCTGACCGAACCATTTTTTAATTAAGAGATTGTATTCTCCGCTTTTTTGAATCTTATGAATTGCTTGATTTATGGCTTTATGAAAAGGTCCTTGATTTTTATTTACTGCAATACCATAAGGCTCTTTAGTATAGGTTCCTCCGGTTACTTCAAGGCTTCCAGAACTTTGTGCTGCTAAACCATATAAAATGCCGTTATCACTAGTCAAAGCATCACCTTGATGCGATTTTAAAGCAGAGACTGCTTGACCATAGTCTTGCATTGCAACGACTTTGGCTTTAGGAGCCACTTTTTTTATTGCCTCAACCGAATTATCGCCGACAATACCGATCACAGTTTTACCATTCAGGTCGCTCGGCTTTTTAATTTTTGATCCTTTAGGGACAAGAAACGATTTACCAGCCTGAAAGTACGGCTTAGAAAAGCTAATAACTTTTGCCCGTTCCGGTGTAATTGTCAAAGTTGCGATAACTGCATCCACATTGCCGTTTTTCAACAAGGGTATTCTTGATTGGGAGGTGGCAAGAGTAAAACGGGCTTGACCTTTTGGACCTAAAATTTCTCTGGTAATGGCTTTAGCCATATCAATATCAAAGCCTTTTTCTCTATCATCTCTAATATCTATTAAACTAAATAGTTTTTTGTCACCTTCAACTGCCCAAGTAATGGTATTAGTCGAATGTACATTTTTCAAAGCAGATTGGTCAGTGACTTTATTGCCACAACCCGACAAAAGAAAAATTCCTAAAAACAACGAGATTGAGCAAACAAGTTTTTTCATGATATTTGCCCTTCCTTAATGTGTAATTATTTTACTTAAGAATTGCTGGGCACGGTCAGTTTTTGGCTGCTCAAAGAAAGACTTGCTGTCGTCATCTTCAACAATCTGACCTTGATCCATGAAGATAACGCGGTTAGCTACTTCTTTGGCAAAACCCATCTCGTGAGTCACAATCAGGGAGGTCATATCACTTGCCGAAGTTATTTTTTTGATTACCTGTAAAACTTCATCAATCATTTCGGGATCAAGTGCTGAAGTTGGTTCATCAAAAAGTAATAATTTGGGGTGCATTGCTAAAGACCGCGCAATTGCCACACGCTGCTTTTGACCACCAGATATTTGTGCTGGCATATTACGTGCTTTATCAGCGACTCCTACCATATCAAGTAAATGCAGTGCCTGCTTTTTATTTTCTTCTTCAGGTATATGACTGACAATTCGAGGAGCAAGCATTACGTTTTCTAAAACATTTTTATTTTTGTAAAGATTAAAATGCTGAAAAACCATGCCCACGTCTTGACGCAATCTATTTGAATCTGTTTTGGGATTGGACAAATCCTGGTTATTAACAATTAATTTTCCGCCTTGGATTGACTCTAAACGATTAATAGTTCTAATTAAAGTACTTTTGCCTGAACCGGAAGGCCCGATTAAGACAACTGTTTCACCCTGGTCAATTTGCAAATTGATATTATGCAACGCGTGAAATTTGCCATAAAATTTCTGCACGTCACGAAATTCTACCATTGACATATATATGCTCCTTTTTAGCAGTTTTAATTTAACTAACTAAACCAAGCTTTTTTAACAATTGATTAATTAATCAAAAGTGCATCCCGTCAACACTACATTTTGTTACTCGACGTGCAAATTTTAGCGGTTTCTACATTTAAGGTTTAGCCATTAAATTATTTTGCCTTTTCTATAAATAACAATTTTTATCCTTTACGTGAATATGATTTAACATCTTGATCGATTTCGTTAATGAATTCGTTAAAGTCCTTAGCCACTTCTTCTTCTGTACCATAGCGACGAACATTGACACTATTGTCCTTGAGCTCTTTATCACCTAAAACAAGAGTGTATGGTACTTTTTGAGTTTGCGATTCACGTATTTTGTAACCTAATTTTTCGTTACGTAAATCTGCTTCTGCTCTGAAGCCGCGCTTATTCAATTCATCGCGAACTTTTTTAGCATAGTCAGAATGGGCATCAAGGTTAACCGGAATTACTTCCACCTGAACTGGAGCCAGCCAAGTTGGAAAGGCACCCTTGTAAATTTCAATCAAGTAAGCAATGAAACGCTCCATAGTACCAACAATACCGCGGTGGATCATAACTGGACGATGTTCTTCTCCATCTTGACCTACATAACTTAAGTTAAAGCGTTCTGGAAGCATAAAGTCCAACTGGATTGTGGACATAGTTTCATCAGCACCTAACGCCGTCTTAGTCTGAATATCAAGTTTAGGACCGTAAAAGGCAGCTTCACCTTCAGCTTCGACATAGTCAAGACCCATGTCGTCCATTGCCTTCTTCAGCATTGCCTGACTTCTTTCCCACATCTCGTCATTAGCAAAATACTTTTTAGTATTCTTTGGATCACGGTATGAAAGTCTGAAGTAGTAATCCGTGATATCAAAGTCTTTGTAAACGTCTAAAATCAAAGTCAAAATCTTAGAAAATTCACTCTGTACTTGGTCCAACGTGACAAAGGTATGACCATCATTTAAAGTCATTTCCCGTACACGTTGCAAACCTGACAACGCACCCGATTTTTCATATCTGTGCATCATACCCAGCTCTGCAATTCTAATTGGCAGTTCGCGGTATGAACGGATATGGTGCTTGTAAATTTGAATATGTGACGGACAATTCATTGGGCGCAGTTCAAGCATTTCTCCATCGCCCATATCCATTGGTGGAAACATATCATCACGATAATGTGCCCAGTGTCCAGATGTCTTGTATGCGTCAACATTCATTAAGACTGGAGTATATACATGTTGGTAACCATCAGCCACTTCTTTGTCGATAATATAGCGTTCAACTACTCGGCGAATTGTGGCTCCTTTTGGCATCCAATAAGGTAAACCAGCACCAACCTTAGGATCAACAAAGAATAAATCAAGGTCGCGTCCGATAGTTCGGTGATCACGTTCTTTAATTTCTTCACGACGCTTAATATCGGCATCTAAATCAGCTTTTTTAAAGAACGCTGTTCCGGAAATTCTTTGAAGCATTGGATTTGATGATTGACCTTGCCAATAAGCACCGGCAACCGATAACAACTTAAATTGTTTAATTTTGCCCGTATTTGGCAATAGGGCTTCAAAGCCAAAATCAACAAAATCACCTAATTTAAAGACATGCACTTGATCGTCTTTTTCATCTTTTAGCAACGCACTCTTATACGGGTCATTCTTAAAAATTTCGGCAAGCTCAGCTTTTGGCAGAAAAGAAGATTCAATCTTATCTCCTGCTTTGATTACTTTTTTGATTGCTTTTTCAAGTTCCGGCAGTTCACTAACTTTGATTTGATTTTCTTTGTCAGTGTCAACATAAAAACCATCATCATCTGCTGCGTGCTCACCAAAGTGAATCTCTGGATATGCTTTCTGCGCAACTGCTTCAAAAACAAAGGCTACTGTTGCTCTTAAAATATCTAGACCAGCTTCATCCCTATCAGTAATAATAGCAACACTGGCATCTTGGTCTAATTTGTAATCTAAACCAACAATTTGACCATTTACTTTTGCTCCAAGAGCTGCTTTACCTAGAGATGTAGCAATACCATGTGCTAGTTCTGAAACTGTGACTGCCTCAGTAAAATCTTTTTTTGAGCCATCAGGCAATGTAATTGAAAAACTCATTTTTTCCTCCGAAAATTTAAGAAATAAAAAAAGTCCCAGTGCAATTAAGCACTGGGACGTTAATTAACGTGGTTCCACCCAAAATTTAGTCCAAAAATCTGGACTATCTCGTTGTAGATTGTTAACGGATCTAACCCATTTTAAAATTTTAGGTACGAATGAGTGGGTTGCAAACGCTAATGGGAGCTTCCAGAATATTGCCCTCTCTCTGTGGTGCGTAGCAACATGTTCATTCATTGCAGTTAATTATAGCCCAATAATTTTTTAATGCAAGTTAATTTTCATAGATTTACAGCAAAATATTTTTATTGGTGTCTTCTATTTGGTCCAGAAATTACTACTTCAGTCGCCAAAGACTTGATTCTTTCCATTAATCTCGCTGCTTTTACAGGATCAATAGAATTTTTGGTTTCTTTGAAATGATCTGCCAGATCGCTCATTGCAAAATTTGACGAGAAAAATGTTGGCAGCACATTATCCATTCTGGCCTGCAGAATTACCGCCAAGACCTCGTCACGCGACCATTGACTCAAACTTTCAGCTCCAATATCATCTAGTATTAAAAAATCAGCGTTAGCAATTTTTTGGACTTCATCCTGAACACTATTATCACTAAAATGACTGGATAAACCTGCAATAAATGTCGGAACATGCAAGAAAACAACATACTTATCCATGGCAGCAACTTGATTAGCAAGTCCCGCCAATATATATGTTTTGCCGATACCAAAATTGCCCGACAAATAAAGTCCCTTCTGATGAACATCTTTAGCATATCTTGATAAAAATTGCTGAATGCGGGTCATCACTTCGGCTCTTTCCGGGGTCAGTTCAATCTGGCTTAAGCGAACATCATGCAACCCATCAGGTAAATTAATCAGGCGCAAATGCCTTTTGATATATATTTCTCTATCGTGAATAAGTTTGCTGTCTTCGGGCACAAATTTCAAACTGATCGCATTTTTATTCATTATCAAATCAGGATAATAGCCTCTGGTGACAGGATCTTTTTTATGCTGGCTCAGATAATAGCCGTAAAGAGTGGGCAGACTTTTATTAATAATGCTGTCATTTAATTGATCTTGATGCTGCGCGATAAAGTTTTGCACCTTAGGTTCAGCCAGTACCCTTTGTTTAATAGCTTCAGGACTTTGCTCCTCAGCATTGCCTGATTGTCCTTTAGCAATATATTTTTTAATGGGTCGCATATATTTCACCTACTTCATGCCATTCTTATTTTCAAAATTCTCAAAAAACTTTTTTAGTTCTTCACTAGAAACTTCGGAATTTATTTTTGGTTTATTTTCAGTCCAATCCGTGCCCTTTTCAATTGACTTACGCGAATTATAACTGCCATACTGCTTTCTTTTCTGCTCTTGGGCCTTTTTCCTATTGTCCATATATTCCAAAGCTTGACCACCGGTTTTTACTCCGTGCTGCAGCCAATCATGTAAAATTTTATTTGCCAAACGAAAAGACACATTAGGACCACTTTTCAAGCAGGCATAAGTCAAGATATTGAGCAGTTCTGCTGAAATACCTTTTTCATTATATAAACTATCAAGTAGGCGATATTCACTAGCATCTACAAAATCATTCCGGCTGGTCTTAAGCTGATACAAAAATTGTGCTGGTGAGTTCGCTTTTGCGCTTTGTAATAATTCTTGTTCACTACTACTTAAGTGCTTGTTTTTTAGTTCAGAATTGTCCTTTGCTCGTGTCTTTTTTTGTAATTGGCTGCGAGTAGTTGCTGCATGAATGTTATTAGCAATAGTTTGTTTAATCCGATTCATATTTAGATGGTAATCACCATGCAAACAGGGCAGAGTTTCATCTACAAATTCCTGTTCGGTCAAACCATAAGTTCTCATAATTGCACGAATTGCTTCTCTGTTTTGGTCAATTTCGCTGCCTGCAATTTGATAAATTTCAAATTGCTGTTTCATAAAGTCCCAGTCAATCTGGTCCTTTTCATTGATAGTGGCAGTATTACGGGTAACAATATTATTTTCTTGGGCAGCCTCTTTAACCTCAATTGAAGGGTCTATTGCTTCTTGATCTGGTAAATGAAAGACATCTATAAACGAGGCGGAGATATTTGGTGCTGTTTTCACACCATTAACAAAGTTTTGATTTTGTTTTGTTTCCCGGGCAAAATCATGACTTAATTTATGAAAAGCGGTAATACCCACTTTTTCTTTTAATAAGCTTGCTAATAACGCAGTCCCAAAAAATTCACTGCTAGACGGGATACTTTTAAGTTCAAAACATAGAATTTTGCCCATTATTTGATTGTCAAGTAGTCGGGTCTCGATTAACCCCACCGCCTCTATCTTGTGCAGAGCCGCAAATAATTTTTTAATATCACAGTCAACTTGTTCTTGCAAACGGTAAATCCCCTGTGAATCTGACAGCATAGCTTGGGCAGAATAATCCTCATTCAGACTTAAATAGAGTGCCACCGCCAAAGAACCAACTAAAGGCTGATATAGCTTAATTAAAACACGCAAATCTGTTGGGTAGAGCTCTACTCTGTTTGTAATATAAAAAGGCTGTTTGGGATTGTTAGTCTCAAACATAATTAATTTCCTTTCTCTCTTCTGGCAATCATATCTTCCATAGTTTTCATGAAACTAGACATATCTTTAAACTCACGGTAAATTGACGCAAATCGAATATAGGCCACATCATCTATTTTAGCCAATTCATCCATTACCAATTGACCAATTTTTTTGGAAGAAATTTCACTAACTCCTTCCTGCCTGATTTTGTTTTCTACGTGATCAACTAATTCTTCAAATTGTGAACTTGAGATTGGTCTTTTTTGACCAGCTGCCATCACTCCACGTAAAATCTTTTTTCGGTTAAATGGCTCACGTGTGCCGTCATTTTTGATTACTAATAAAGGCGTGGTTTCAACACGTTCAAATGTAGTAAAACGGAAGCCGCAGTTTTCACATTCGCGCCTACGTCTGATAGCACGATTTTCATCACTCGGACGCGAATCAATTACTTTTGATGCATTTTTATGACAATTAGGACATTCCATTTTAGTCCTCCCCTTTGATTTCAAGTAACAATTCTTCTAATTTAGTCTCAAGGTCTTTTCTGGAACCAGTATTAGTAATCACGTAGTCAGCCAATTTTTCCTTTTGCTTAAGTGGCATTTGACTATTGATGCGCTTTAAAGCTGCACCCTGACTAAGGTGATCCCTTTGCATTAGTCTTTCTAGCTGCAATTTTTCTGGTATAGCAATCAGTAAAGTCCGATCACAATATTTTTGACCATTTGACTCAAACAGAACAGGAGCATCAACAACTATTATGGGGCTTTTCTTAGCCTTGTTTAGCGCAATTTTAGCTTGTATTTCTGTAAAAATCAATGGATGAGTAATTTCATTCAAAATTTCAAGTTGTTTTTCATCATTAAAAACTATTTGTCCCAACTTTGAACGATTAAGTGAACTATCCGTATTTAAGACTTCACTGCCAAATTGTTTGATAACTTTTTCATATCCCTGATTACCGGTCTTTAAAATATCATGGGCTATTTGATCGCAATCAATTACTGGAATTTGCATTTTTTCAAAATAAGCATCTGCGGTGCTTTTACCGCTTGCAATTCCACCAGTCAAGCCTAATATCATTGTCATTTATAAATCACCTGACATTTAGGACAAAAAGTAGTTCCTCGTCCATTGACCTTAATTTTTTCAAGTGGTGTACCACAACGCACACATGGTTCACCTTTATGACCATAAACCTGCAACATTTTTTGAAAGCCACCTGTTTTGCCGTTTGCATCCAGATAGGTATGAATTGTAGTACCTCGTTCAGCAATTGCCAATTCTATTAGTGAATTAATGTTATCGTGCAATTGTGCTACCTTTTCTGCGGGAATGGTATTGGCTTGACTTAACGGGTGAATTTTCGTTTCCCACAACACCTCGTCAACATAGATGTTGCCCAACCCTGCAACAACAGATTGGTCAAGGAGTGTATTTTTAATATTTTTCTTTTTACGTGCTAAACCATTTTGTAAATAAGAAACGGTAAAAGCTGCTGAGTTGGGTTCTGCACCTAATTTGCTAATACCCGTCTTTTCTTTTTCAGTTCCCGTTTTAATTAACTGCATGCGCCCGAACTTACGCACATCATTATAACGCAATGCCGAATTATCACTAAAAACAATTTGCACGTGGTCGTGTTTATCCTTTTTAGTATTTATTTTAACTAAACGATACTTACCCTCCATGCGCAAATGTGACACTACTGTTAGATTGCCGCTAAGCCGAATTAACAAATATTTAGCATAACGATCAATTGTGGTGATTTTTTTACCAACTAACTGCTGCTTAAATTCTTTTGCATCACCAGTTATAATCTTTGGATACCAGACTGTTACTTCTTTGATTGTCTTTCCTTTGATAAGAGGAAGAAGTGTCCGTCTCACAGTCTCAACTTCTGGCATTTCCGGCATTACAAGTTACTCCTTACTTAGCATCAAACCAATTATGACCATATCCGGAATCAGCTACAAGAGGTATGTCTAGTCTTACAGCCGACTGCATAACTTCCGGTACAATCTTTTTAATTGTTTCCAATTCATCCTTTGGCACATCAAAAATCAGCTCATCATGAACCTGGACTACCATCTTGGTCTTAAGATGCATGTCATCTAATTTTTTCTGCATGTTAATCATCGCTATTTTGATAATATCTGCGGCAGAACCTTGAATTGGCGAATTAATTGCTGTTCTCTCAGCAAATGAACGCACATTAAAGTTTTTAGCATGAATATCTGGCAAGTAGCGTCTTCTGTGCATAATTGTTTCGGCATATCCTTTTTCACGGGCTACCTGAACTGCTTTATTCATGTAATCTTTAATTTGAGGATATTGCTCAAAATAATTATCTATGAATTGCTTGGCCTGCTTGCGACTGATATTAAGGTTTTTAGATAAACCGTAATCAGAAATGCCGTAAACAATACCGAAATTCACAGCTTTGGCCCTGCGGCGCATTAAAGGAGTGACATCGGCTGTTGATTTTAAGTGAAAAATTTTCATTGCGGTATGAGCGTGAATATCGTAACCGGTTCTAAAAGCTTCCTGCATCTGTTCATCGCCAGAAACTTGTGCCAAAACACGCAATTCAATTTGTGAATAATCACAGGAAAAAATGTAGCCATCAGGTTCACTAGGAACAAACGCTTTTCTAATTTGCTTACCTTCCTCGGTTCTGGTTGGAATATTTTGTAAATTAGGATCAACTGAGGACAAACGACCGGTAGCAGTAAGAGTTTGCAAGTATCTGGTATGAACCCGACCGTCTTTTTGAATGACATCCAGTAAACCATTAACATAAGTTGACTGGATTTTAGCAATTTGCCGGTAAGTGAGAATTTGTCCAATAATCGGGCTTTCATCTTTTAGCTGATTTAAGACATCAACTGATGTGGAATAACCGGTTTTGGTCTTTTTAATTGGCTTTAAGCCCATTTTTTCAAACAAAATATGACCTAATTGCTTAGGAGAATTAATATTAAATTCTTCACCAGCTTCATCATAAATTTGCTTTTCCATTTTCTTGAGCTCAACTGCAAACTCATCTTGAAGCTGCGTTAAAGTCTCAGCTTGAACTTTGATGCCATTGATTTCCATCACAGACAGAACTCTGGCAACAGGGATTTCAATATTGGCAAAAAGATCGTCTTGCTCGTGTTCTTTTAGTTTAGCTAACAATGTCTCTTTTAAGTTCTCGATTGCTTCTATCTTGCCAGCCAAATGATTAAATAACACATGATCGTCTTCTGGAATGTGGGCACTTTTACCTTTACCATAAACGTCGTAATCACTTTTAACCGAATTATCACCGTACATCCGACATATCTCGCCCATATCATCCGAATTATTTTCATTATTAATCAAATACGAAGCAAGAAGCATGTCATAGTCAATGCCGCGAGCATGAATACCTAAACGATTTAAGCCAACTGTTGTCCGCTTTAAGTCAAAAACATTTTTAGTAATTCGCTTATTTTCCAGAATATTCTTAAGTTGCGGTTCTTTTAACAGGTCAACATTACGGCTTACATATATTTGCTTATCGATCTTGATGGCAAAACCAACAAAATCAGCTAAGTGGTAGTTAGCACCCAGCATCCCTAAATAAAAAGTAATAGTTTGACCATCTTTAACTGCAAAGTTGTTAATGTCATTTTCTTTAAGCTCTGTAAAAGCAACTGCTTTATTATCTTTTACTGGTTGATCCTTTTGCCCAGCAGCATTTTCAGGGTCTAACTGGCTTAAAAACTTGCGAAAGTTCATTTTTTCATAGAATCTGCGCAATTTTTGATAGTCCACATCGCGCCACTTAATATCATCAATCCCAATAGTCAAAGGAGTGTGGCGATCAATTGTTGCCAATTTTTTGCCTAAAAGAGCCTTATCTTTGTCATTGATGAGATTCTCTTTCATTTTTGAAGGTTTCATATCATCTATATGATCATAAAGGTTTTCTACAGAACCATATTCTTGGATAAGTTGTGAAGCCTTTTTGGGACCAATCTTAGTCACACCAGGATAATTGTCAGAATTATCACCCATTAAGGCTTTCATATCAATAAATTCAGTTGGGGTAACACCATTAACTTCCTTCATGTGTTCAGGCGTATAAGCTTCCAAGTTCAACACACCGGATTTAGTGACCATTACTGTTGTTTGAGGTGAAGCTAGTTGCGTTAAATCTTTGTCGCCCGTAACAACAGTCACTTTGAAACCCTCTTTTTCACCAATTGTAGCAAAAGTACCGATAATATCATCGGCTTCATAATTGTCGAGTTCATAGGTGGATATGCCCAGATCATGTAAAAGTTCTTGAATGTATGGTAACTGTTCAGACAATTCAGACGGTGTTTTCTGTCTACCGCCTTTATAATCGGCATACATATTATTCCTAAAAGTAGTTTTACCCGCATCAAATGCGACTAAAACATGGTCAGGTTTGACATCATTTAAGACGACATCAAGCATGTTTTTAAACGTATAAATGGCATTGGTATGCAAACCTTCAGGATTTCTAAAATTTTCAAGTTGACGAAACAGTGCATAAAAAGCACGAAAGGCAACTGAATTACCATCAATCAAAAGTAATTTTTTATCAGCCATTAGTTCTCCTCATAATTAAACCAAGTTTCTTAATTCAACTACCATTTTAACAGTTTTTGCTCACATCTTGCACAATACTGATTTATTTGCATTCTGAGGTAATTGGTTCGCGCTTTTTTAAGTAAAAAGACCAAGTTTTAAAAACTTGATCTTTAGCTAAAAATTGCAATTATTTTAATAACTTTTCCAAAGCGTCTTCATATTTGGTAATATCACCGGCACCCATGAAGACGATCACACTATCTTTGTTTTGAGCCAAATCGGCAATATTATCAAGGTCAATTACCTCTGCTCCGGGAATTTTGGCTACTAAGTCATCACTAGTAATATCACCGCTTTTTTCTCTAGCGGAGGCATAGATTGGAGTGATATAAGCCTTATCAACTCCGCGCAAAATTTCTTCAAAATCACTGGCATATTTTTTGGTCCTGGAAAAAGTATGTGGTTGAAATACTACTACCAAGCGTTTATCAGGAAATTTTTGTCTTGCTGCTTGAATTGTTGCCCGCATTTCTGTCGGATGATGGGCATAGTCATCAATGATATTAATATCTTTAAAATCTTTTTCTGAAAACCGTCTTTTGGCTCCTTGATATGTCAATAAACCTTGTTGAATATCTGCTAACGGAATTTTTTCAGTGTAAGCAACAGCTATCACCGCAGTAGCATTCAAAATATTATGATCACCAAAAAGATGAATTGTAAAGTGACCGATATTATGTCCGTGATTTAACACAGTAAAACTGGACCCTTGAGTTGATCTTGTGATTGCTACGGCTTGAAAATCATCGTCACTGTCAAAACCATAAGTATATTTGGGGCAATCTGCTTTAAGCTGCTTTAAACGGCTGTTTCCGCCCCAGACAAAAAGTCCTTTTTGCGTTTGCTGAGCAGCTGTTTGAAAAGCGGAAGTATAATCTGATTGATCTTTAAAATAATCTGGATGATCAAAATCAATATTGGTCATAATTTGGTAGTCAGGATGATACGCCAAAAAATGACGCCGATATTCGTCAGCTTCATAAACAAAGAAGCGGGAGTTCTTAACACCCTTGCCCTCACCATCTCCTATTAAGTAAGATGTTGGTGCAGCTTCTCCTAACACGTGAGCTAAAAGACCTGTAGTAGAAGTTTTCCCATGAGTCCCAGAAACACCAATGCTAGTGTGCATCTTAATCATTTCTTCTACAGTATCAGGATAACTTTGCCAAGTAACATTTTTACTTTCACAAGCCTGCACTTCAACATTATCAGCTTTAAAAGCGTTGCCCTTAACAATTACCTGACCATTATCCTTAATGTTATCGGCCGCAAATGAAGATATTTTTATATCCGCTTTAATCAGCGGTTCTTGCGTGAAAGTATACTTTGCGATATCACTGCCGGCCACATCAAAACCCAGGTCTTTTAAAACTAGAGCAAGAGCAGCCATTCCAGTTCCTTTAATTCCGATAAACCAAATCTGTTTATTTTTGTCTAACATTTTTCTGAACTCCAAAATCTTTTATCATTGCTATTTATTTTACCATTACTATCGCAAAATGAGCAGGACCATTACAAAACCATGATGAAATTTAAAATTCAATTTTATGCGCAAAAAAGACTTTACCTTTTTGTTGGTAAAGTCTGCTACTTTTATAAAGTGATTTGTCCTTCGGCTAAAAGTTGATCGCACTTTTCCGGATCAAATTCATCGCCGGCATTAAAATCAGCCGGAACTACCAAAATACCCCTTTTTTGCGGAGCATGTTCAAGACCCAATTCACGAGCTGAACAAATCATACCATAAGAATCAACATGGCGTAGTTGACCGGGCCAAATCATTTGACCATTAGGCATCAAAGTACCAGGCAAGGCAACTACGACTTTTTGTCCCTGTGCAATGTTAGGTGCACCACAAACAATTTGGTGTTCTTCGCCGTTACCTACATCAACAGTAGTGACATGAAGGTGGTCAGAGTCAGGGTGTTTTTCACAAGTTTTGACATAGCCGTAAACTAAAGTTGGTTTGCCATATGCCAGTTTATCCGTAAAACCAGCTTCTGCTAATTTTTTATTTAAAGAGGCTAAATCTTCTTCATTTAGTTTAACCTGACCATTAGGCAAACTATCATAATCAATAACTTCGTTGACATTGAAAAAATTATAACCTGTGACATTCCCTTTTTCATCAGTGATACGAGTAATGTCATCTTTTTCCTCATACTCACTTTTACCCTTATCTTGGCCCAAAATCACAATCAGGGTATTAGGATAACCTTCTTTATTAATACTTGTAATCATGAATCACAATCCTCTTTCACTTAGTCAAGCGACCGCAAAAAATTTTCAACCTCATCCTTAGTTTTACGATCCTTATTAACTAGTCTACCAATTTCTGCGCCATCTTGGTAGACCACAAATGAAGGAATGCCCATGATATTCATTTCTTTTGCTATATCCACAGAGCCATCACGGTCTATTTGATAAAATTTACTATTAGCAAAATCTTTTTCAATTTCAGGCATAAACGGATCCAAAAAACGGCAATCTGGGCACCAACCAGCAGAAAATTCTAAAACAACACGACCATTTTTGGTAATATCTGCTAATTTAGCTTTGTTTAATTCTTTTATTTGTTCCATTTTTGAAAAAACCTCTCTTTTCTCTATCTATTAAATTATTTTACTCCAAAATCAGCATGCAAAGCATAAATCGGGTTGCCCTGAGCCGCAAATTTATGCTCATATTCAGTTTCAATATTAGCTGCAAGAACTTCTTCCTTCTCATTATGAAGGTCCACGGAAACAAAATCAAAATTCATGCCAAAATTATTCATACTTTGAAGAGAATAGGCAAAAAGTCCTGCATTATCAGTTTTAAACTCTACTTGACCGTTTGCACGCAAGACAGTTTGATATTTTTGTAAAAAAGTTTTATAAGTTAGCCGTCTTTTCTCATGTCTAGTCTTAGGCCAAGGATCGCTGAAATTTAAATAAATTTTGCTAGCAATGTGAGCGCTAAAAAATGCGTCAATATTGGCAGCATCCCCACAGAGAATTTGTAAATTAGACAATTCTTTTGCTAGTTTCGTCCGCAAAATCATGCCTGCAGCGGTCATTTGCAACTCAAGAGCAACAAAATTTTTCTCAGGGTGTTTCTCAGCCATTGTGGTAATAAATTTCCCTTTTCCAGGACCTACTTCAATTTCCAGTGGTCTTGAAATATCAGCAAACCGCTTTGACCAATCAATTTTCAGACTTGGATCAGGTCGATCAATCACACTTTCTGGATGCTCATGGACAAGCTTTACAGCCCACGGTTTGTTTCGTAATCTCATCTATTCTACGACTTCCTTTTCTTTACTTTTGCTGGTAAGTATAACCTTAATACGACCCAGCTGAAAACAACTAGGCACCCCATTGCTTCAAACAGGTGCAAATTGGCTGGCAAGGTAAGCAGCCAGGAAATACTGATAATCAACCACTGCATTAACATCATCCCTGCTAAAGCCGAGACCATATCCAAGCCACGGTTGGTGTGCTCAATCGGATAGACTCGATACATAATGTTATCATCAAATTCATCAACCATCGGTACTAATTGGTAAATTGTTAAAAATACTACTAGGCACGATAAACCTAACGCCCAGAGCCAATTTTGCACTAACCAAGAAACCAATACAGCAAATGCAGTCATTCGCACTATTAAATTGATATTTTCAGGATTCCTAAGAACTGACCGGCGATATAAAAACCTATTGGGATTTTCCAATGCCATCTTCTTAGGTAATAAAAAGTCTAAATATTTTCTCCTTTTAACATTGGTTTGTCTTTCTTTGACATCAGTAAACATACTAAAAGCGTTAAAAACAACATTTTTGCGCTTTTGTTCTTGATCGACGGCATATTGCCAGTCAAACAAAGCTGCATGCTGCGGCTTTAAAACAAAAATTATTAGGCAGATAACTAATAACCCTGCAATTATCAGTAAACTTTTGGGCTTAAACATTCCCAAACCAAACAAAAAAAGGAAAAAGATATTTACTAGCGAGATGGAAATCTTACGGTTAAAAAACAAATTATGTTCCATAATTTTAAGCTGCAGCAGCTTAGCTAAAAAAACAGCCAAAACAGCAAAAATATAATCTATTGGTTCAATCCTTGCCCTAATCGTAGCAAAAGGAAATAAAATTCCTGCCGTTAACACCAAGCAAATTGTAGGTACAATCAAGCTGTAATTTAGCATTGGTTTCAAATATAATTTTATATTTTCATCTTCAGGCAGTAAAAATTGTAAATCAGCTGGTTTTAACAAAGTTACCAGTTTGCCTATTAAAAGTGGCAGCCATAGCAAAATACCAACTAGTGGACGGTAGTACCACAGATTTTCGGGCATGGTTTTCATTGTCTGCGCATACCAAAACATGAGTGCTCCAAAGAGAAAAATTAGAGCTAAGATAAAGAAATCATTAAAAACCAATACAAGATATTTTAAAGATTGGCGTAAATTTTCCTGCAGCCTTCTTTTAGCCAAATCACGCATTTTGTTGCTCCTGACTTAAAATTTGGTAAATTTGGTCAAATGAATCTGCTTCCTTTAAACCATAGTGCATGCGAATTTCGGCTAAAGTGCCGGCAGCCGTAATTTTGCCATTATTTAAGACCGCGTAACGTGAAACGGCCTGAACACTGTTAGCTAAAATATGCGTTGACATTAACACCATTTTACCTTGACCAGCAGCGCTTTTGATTAATTGTACTAAATTAGCTACTGCTAAAGGATCTAGTCCAGTAAACGGCTCGTCAATTACAAGTAGTTTCGTATTTGCTAAAAAGGCGGTTACAATCATCACCTTTTGCTTCATACCCTTAGAAAAGTGAATTGGCAACCAATCAAGCTTATCATCTAGCCTAAACATCTGCAGCAACTCATGAGCTTTTGCCCAAGCCTGTTTTTCATCTAACTGATAGCTAAGAATAGTTAATTGCAGATGTTCCTTCAAAGTCAGTTCTGAATACAAAACTGGTGTTTCTGGAATATATGCAACTTGTCTTTTAAATTTAGTTGGTTGAGCAGCTAAATCAATGCCATTCAGAGTAATTTTCCCTTTTTGGGGTCTTAATAAGCCCAGAATGTGTTTAATAGTAGTAGATTTACCAGCACCATTTAGCCCAATAACCCCTAAAACTTCCCCTGGTTTAATTTCCAAGTTAATATCTTTAATGACCGGCACACCCGTATAGCCACCTGTCAAATGTTCAATTTTTAAAGTCATATTTCCTATCTTTCTTTTAATGAATTTACTCATTTATTATGATAGCATGATATTAAAAGAAACTAAATTTTGAAGTGAAGAGGTTTTAAAATGGAAGATTTAGATAAAGACTGCTTATTCTGCAAAATTATCAGAGGCGAGGCCAGCAGTTACACAATTTTTGAAAACGATGATGTCAAAGCATTCTTGGACTTATCTCAAGTTAATCCCGGCCATACTTTGATGGTCCCGAAAAAACATATTACAAACTTTTTCGATTATACAGCTGCTGATGCTCAGCGCTACTTACAATACATTCCAGCAATTGCAAATGCAATTAAAAAATTCGATCCCAGAATCACCGGTATGAATATTAGCAGCAATAACGGCGCCAGTGCCAGTCAAGTCGTTATGCACTCACATATTCATTTCATTCCCCGCTTTGACGGAGACGGCTTAAAAATTGCCACCCGTAATAATGCGGAAAAATACACTGACGAAGATTATCAAAAAGTGGCTGCCGCAATTAGAGCACAATTTTAAGGTGATGAGATGAAACATTTTAGTATTGGTTTAGCAGTTGGAGCAGGTTTTGGCGTAGTACTTTCATTATTTAAAGATAAAAATGGTAAGCGTTTATTCCCAGAAGTGCAAAAAGGCGTTAACGCTCTTAAAGCTGATATTCAGGATCTTTCTGCTTCTCAAGCCAAGCTGAAAACAGCTCAGCAAAACCTAAAGAATTCTCTGCCACAAGCTAAGAAAGCAATTTCTGAATTACAAAATGAATTAGAATATTACCAGATCAGCGTGAACCGAATCATTCACAAGTTAAAAGCTAAAACTGCAACTTTCCAGCATAATGATGATGAAGAAATGAATAGTTCTAAAAATTAGTAAAGAAACTAAGAATTTTTGGCAAAAAACGAAAAAATAAAAACTAGATTTGCCAGTTTATGTTATATTAGTTGACGGTGACTTAATTTATTAAGGATGTGGAGAATTTATTTTATGAAGAAATATATTAAAAAAGCTGCTGCGGTAATTGCTGTCGCAGGAATTGCATTGTCAACAGCCGCTTGTTCTAGTGGTAATAAAACTGTTGCTTCCTATAAAGGCGGTAAGATTACTCAGCAAGAATACTATGATGAGATGAAAAAATCTCAGTCTGGTAAAACTGCCTTGGCTAACATGCTTATTAATCATATTCTTGAGCAACAATATGGCGACAAGGTATCAAAAAAGCAAGTCGATAAACAATACAATAATTACAAAAAGCAATACGGCAATCAGTTTGAAGCAGTTCTGCAACAAAATGGTATGACCGTATCAAGTTTTAAGCAAAACCTGAAAACCAACCTGCTTTCTGAAGCTGCTCTAAAAGACATTAAAAAGATTTCAAAGAGCCAAGAAGAAAAGGCTTGGAAAGCCTACCAACCAAAAGTAACAGTTCAACACATTTTAGTTTCTAAGAAATCAAAGGCTGAACAAATCACTGCTGAACTCAAAAATGGTAAGAGTTTCAAGAGTCTGGTCAAGAAATATTCTTTAGATACAGGAACTAAAAATAATGCTGGCAAGTTGCCGGCATTTGACTCAACTGACACTAGTTTAGATCCTGCTTTTAAGGCAGCTGCATTTAAACTGAAGACGGGTGAGACCACTAAAAGTCCAATAAAATCTCAGTCAGGTTATCACATAATTAGAATGATTAAGCACCCGGCTAAGGGAACTTTTGCTTCACACAAGAAGGAAATTGATAATCAAATTTACCAAACAATGTCACAGGATCAACAAACGATGCATGAAGTCATTTCTAAGGTAATCAAAAAAGCTGGAGTTGATATTAAAGATAAAGACTTGAAGGATGTCTTAGCTTCCTATGTTTCAACTCCATCGACTAAAAAATAATTAAACATTATTTTAAAGCGAATAAAAATAACAAAAAGCACAAGCCCTTAAACAGCTTGCGCTTTTTTTATACATTAGTTTTGAAATAAAAAGAATTTAACTAATATTATGATATTACTCTAACTTGCGCGCTTTACCCAAAGACTCATCGGTCTTAGGACGATAAAACTTACGCCCTCCTTGACTCATGATATTATCCGTAAAATTACCTGGACGAGTATGTTGTAAGGCGTTAGTGATTGCATAAATTGACGCATCTAAATCATCAATTCGATGCAATAGTTCCGCTTCAAGCAGCGCTGGTAATTTAGGCGAGCCATATTCAAACTTGCCGTGATGAGATAAAACCATGTGCCGTAAAAGCAGCAAATCTTCAGATTCAAGGTCAATCTTAAGTTGTTGTGCTGCCAACATAATTTGCTCGTCAATTAAAACCAAGTGCCCAATTAAATTGCCCTCAGTCGTATACTGAGTGGCAGCAGGTCCAGTCAGTTCCAACACTTTGCCCATATCATGTAGAATGCAACCAGCATAAAGTAAGGAACGATTAATTTGCGGGTAATTAGTGGCTAAGCCCTTGGCATCACGCAACATAGATACCGTATGGTATGCCAAACCGCCACGTACGGCATGATGATTACTTTTGCCAGCAGGGAATTCGAAGAAACGTTTCTCCCATTTTTTTAACAAAAACCGCACAATCCTATTCCATGTCGGGTTTAATATCTCAAAAACGTATTGATTTATTTCTTCTTTCATATCCGCGATTTTTTCAGGAGCAGACTTTATAAATTGGCGCAGATCATAGCCTTCTTCTGGTCCCACGACACGGAGACTGTAGATTTTAATTTGCGGTTGGCCTTGATATTCTTCACGCTTACCATTCAACTCAACAATTGTACCGGCATTGAAAGTAGCAGCATCTTGATCATTAGCATCCCAAAAATTACTGCGAATTTCACCCGACGAGTCACCAAAGGACATTGCTAAATATAGTTTGCCTTTCTTGGTATGTCTTAATTGTGAATTTTTGATTAACACCACTAGTTCCAATTCCTCGCCGTCATTGTAATCCAGCAAACGTTTATACATTTTGGGTTCCTTTCGTTAAAGTCAATGGTTTAAGCTGCAATTTATCAACCAGACTCGTTTGTGCGGTAAAAATCATAACTTGATTATTTTGGGCAATTTTATGAAGCAATTTATTTATTTCATCCACCCTAGTATCATCAAAGTTAACGAATGAATCATCAATTAAAATTGGTAAATTGATCTGGTCTTTAATTTGCTCGACAAACGCTAACTTTAACGCAAAATACAATTGTTCTGATGTTCCTCGAGAAAGATACTGCACTTTAATTTTTTTACCGTCAAATCGGGTAACTGTTAATTTTTTATCAATATCAATATCATTATACCGATTATTTGTTAATAGTCGCAAATATTCTTTTGCTGTAATTAGCATTTTAGGGAAACGCTCATTTGAAGCAAGATCAAGAGCTCGTGCAATCCACTTTGAAACGACGAGATCAGACAAATAGTCAGCACTTAAATTTTTCAATGAAGTTCTTAAATTGGCAAGTTTTTGTTTTTCTGCAAATACAACGGTCGAATTGGCCAAAGCAGTCATTTTTACCTTGATTTCTGCAATTGCTGATTGTGTCTGCTGAATATCTTTTTGAATTAAGGAGAGTTCTTCTGTTAACTTGCTTAATTTTTGAGTGCTCTTTTCCTTATCTTTAGTAAAATCTTCAAGTTGATTTAGATCATCCTGTAAATTAGATTTCAGAACTGCAATTTGCCTTGCGATTTCTTTCTGTTCCTCACTTTGGTGCTTAATTTGCTGGTATTCGTTAAAGTCGGCCACATGAGCACGAGCAAAAATCATTTTTAATTTGATATTGCTATCATGCAGTTCCTCTTTACTTTCAGCCAAATTATTTTCCAAACTAATCTGTTCTTCACGCTGTGAGCGAGCAACTTCCAGCTTCTTACTCAGCTGGTCGAGCGCAGCTAACACACTGTTAAAGTCAACAGCCACATTCTGTCCAATAATTTGACTAACTTGTGCTGCCAAATCTGCTAACTCATTATGCACTTCTTTTTTGCGCACTAAAGTACTTTCTAGTTTTTGCTGCTGCACCTGATACTGCCGCCAGTCATTAATTAAACTATTTATATCAAAGTGAGCCAAATTAACATGGTAATAATTTTCAAAAGCTTGGCGCTTTTGCCTAACTTTTTGTATTCTTTGCGCCTGATCACTGTTTTTTTGCTGCTTTTGCTGGAAATATCCTGATAGAAGTAAAAGGGCGCCTAAAGCTAAAGCAAGCAACCCAAACGCACGGGCAATAAATAATAAAACAATACCCAATACAACAGCAGCAATACCAATAAGCATGACGGAGTTGGCCTTACTATTGTCAGCTGCTTCATTTTTTGTTTTGTCATCAGGTAAATTGCGATAATCATCTTGCAACTTGAGAATTTGTTCTTGTGAAAATCCTGCAACCTGCTTTAAATTGGGATCTAATGTCAACAGCTGTTGCTCATCATTTTTTATTTGGGCTTCTTTTTGAATGCAATTATGATATTCCGTTTGCCATTGCAAAACTGCGGGCTTTTTTTGAATTAAATCCTTTTCATTAGAATCATCATTTTGATTTTGCCTAAACTCACTTAACTTAGCCGCTATTTTTTCCTGCTTTTTACGTAAATTTTCTATTTGCATAGTTAAAGTTTGTGCAGACTGATATTGTTCTGAGTCAAAAGCAATTGGTTTAGCCTGCTGCTTTAAATGTTGCAGTTTTTCATAACTAGGAATGAGCTTTTGGGTCTTTTCCAAGTCATTATACTTGGTTTGGAGTTCAAGTTGTTTTTGTTCTTGCTTATTTAAGGCTTCTTCCTGCTCTTTATAATCTTTACTTAAATCTTGATAAAGCGCAAATTCGTTTTCAGAGGCACGAACATGATTTTCTTGATCTTGCAGCTGCTTTAGCAGTTGGTTAACAGGTGGATTTTTACCTGCTTTTTTAAAGAGACTACCAGCATTTTTAGCAAAATAATCACGTAAATCAAGCAGTTTATCACTATTAGCAGCTCCGAGATAATAAATACGTTCTAACAAATCGGATTGCTGAATTTGTCCAACCTTTGCTAACATATCTTGATTAAAAATAAAACTGTCTGCGTAAAAACCACCATTAATATTTTTTATTTGATCAAAAAAAACATTCTCTGGAACTACCTGATTATTGCGTTTGACAGTCAAAGTGCCAAGTTTTGAGCCTTTGCCACTAGCATATAGTCTTTCTAATTCATAAAGCTCATGATCATCATTTTCAAAAAAAAGCGACCCACCCATTGGGCTAACTCTTGCTAGTGGTTTATAGTCTTCAAAAAAAGCAGAGCTATGTTTAGCTAAATGAAAGCCAAACAAGACTTGCTTAATGAAAGCAACAATAGTACTCTTTCCTGCTTCATTAGCACCGTAAAAAACGTCAATATCTGAATTGGGCAAATCAATAGTAAAATTTGAAAATTGACCAAAATTAACTATTTTGATTTTAATTAATTTCATCGTTAACACCTTTCAATTTACTATTCAGCTTCACTTCAGCTAATTGTTTTACTTCTTCCACAAAGTCATCACTTTGAGCTAAATCATCGGTGTATTTGTCTTTTAAAGCCCAATCCTTGCTAATTCGTGCAAACTCATCTGTAGCAAAAATTTCTTTTTCCGCTTGCATAAAATACTTCCGATCATTTTCAGCAACTTCCAAATGGCTATCAGTAACAAAACGCACATCTACAAGCTGAGATTCATGTTCAAGCTTAGCCGAAATCATTTGCCAAAAATCGTTATCTTGAACCAATTCTCTTTCCTTTTCACTAAGCAAGTCCGCACCTTTAATCCGCAAACAAAAATAAGTAGTTGTAGTAGCCGTGAGCTGCGCAACAATTTTGTGTTCTAGTTCAGTTTTTGATAGAGGCTCAGTTAATTCAATTTCTTTTTGCATCCAAGTGATCGGATTAGTTTGCACAAATTTTATTTCCGTTTGCTTAGTCTGCTCATCGATATTGCCTAAATAACATCCCTTTGGTCCGGTTTCATTAATATGGCGGCCTTGGATATTACCCGGATAAACAATTAAAGGGGAATTGGCTAATACCTGCCGCAAATGAATATGACCCAAAGCGAAGTAATCATAATTAAGATCTTGCAGTTCACTCAACTTGAACGGTGCATATACATTTTGACTATTTTGACTGGTCTTTTCTTGAGCATGCATTATCCCAAAGGTGTAGCAATTTCTTTTAACGGGAAATTTCGCAATTAAGTCACTGGTAATGTGGTTGGCAAAATAAGAAAAGCCAGTTACGTCATACTCAAAACCAGTTTTCGTTGTGAAAGAACAAGTTTCTATTTTTTCGCGGTTACCTAATAGCTTAAAAAACGGACTTTCAGGCATCAATAAGTCCTCTTTTGCCATATGATCATGATTACCAAAAATCATAATTACCTGGATTTGAGCCTGGATTAAACGCTCAATTTCATGAGCAAAGAAAATTTGTGAGCTGGGATTTGGTTGATAACTGTCAAACGTATCTCCAGCAATTAGAACTAAATCGACCTGCTCTTGCAATGCTAAATTTACTATATTGGTTAAAGACTTAAGTGGGGCTTTTTGAATTTGCGCAAAACTATCAGATGGCAAAAAAGATAGCCCGAGAAAAGGACTATCTAAATGTGCATCAGCAAAATGGATGAATTTCATTGTTACTTATTATTTCTAAGACCATCATAGAGGTCATTAATCGGCTTAGTTATTGCTTTTTGAACGTCATCAACAGTTTTATACAGAGCTTGTTCAGCTTGCAAAAGCTTTAGTATCTGTTGGTCTTTTTGGACCTTTTCGTTCAATTTTTGATAGTCATCTTTTAAATCTTTGGGAAAATCTCTGCCTTCAGTTTGAGAATTGATAATTTTGGTTTGCATTTCGTCCATCTGTTTAAACAGAGCAGTACTTTCTTGGTTATTTTTAACTGCCGCAATCGCCTCTTGCAATGCTTTAAATTCGTCCAGTTTTTGCAAATCAGTTGCTACTTGATTTGCTGAATCATAAATATTAATCATGTATTATATCCTCCTTATTAATGACCCAAAAGTCCTTTAAGGTCATTATACCATTCATTGATTTTTTGACCTGCAGAACCCAGACCTTTTTCAATTTTATCTCCAATTCCTTTAGTCCAGTCTGTGCCGGCACCGTTATTTTGGATAATTTGTCTTGGAGCTTGTTCTTTAAACTGATTTTGAGCTGTATAAGGCAAAATACTTTCCATTTCAGCTTTATAAAGTCTGGTAATTTCAGTTTCAGAAACACCGTGCATAAAATGCTGCCGGTTAGTGCGGTCAAAGCCGACCCAGGTAGCAACTACAATATCAGGTGTATAACCAACAATCCACTGGTCTTTTGTGCCAAAGCCATAAGAATTCGGCACTTCAGTTGAGCCTGTTTTTCCTGCCACACGGTAGCCTGCTGGTTGCGCAGAAGTTCCCGTTCCTCCGGCAAAGACTCCTAACAGCATTGTAGTCATTTCTTTAGCAGTATTTTCGGAAATAATGCGGTGAACTCCAGTATCATGATTTTCAGCTATGACATTGCCACTAGCATCAGTAATTTTTTTAATGAAATACGAATTGTTAGGTAAGTTGCCCTTATTAGCAAAAGCAGAATACGCCCGCGCCATTTGCACAGGTGATACCCCTGTTGAAAGTCCCCCTAGAGCCAGTGCCAAGTTTTGATCCTCTTTTGGCACCTTAAGACCAAAATTATTGGCAGATTGAACGCCCTTCGCAACGCCTATACGGTCTAAAAGCCATACAGCAGGAACATTTTTACTTTGTGCTAATGCCATATACATTGGTATTTTATCTGAATAACCATTATCAACGTTATGTGGTTGGTAGCCATTTTTACCAAAACGCTGTAATTGATTTGAAAGTTGGGAATCATAATGATATCCCTGCTGCAGCGCAGGCGCGTAAGAAACTATCGGCTTAATGGATGAACCTGGCTGCCTCTTCATCTGTGTTGCCCTATTATAGCCGCGAAAAACATGTTTACCACGACCGCCAACTACGGCGCGAACTGCACCTGTAGTTGGATCCATGACTACTGTTGCACCCTGCGTTCTTGTGCCATCAGCTGCATTTTGCGGGAATAAATAATCTTGCTCAAAACGTTGCTGTAATTGCCGTTGGTAGTTTTGATTAAGGGTAGTATAAATCTTAAGCCCCTTGTTCATCACGTCTTCTTCTTTTAAGCCATAGCGATTGATTGCTTCATCAACCACAGCATCAAAGAAGTATGGGTAACGATAACCATTTTGATTATGATATGTATCACGCAGAGTTAACCCGATCCTTTGCTCACTTTTGGCACGTGCTTTTGTTAGTTTCTTATTATCCACCATCAAATTCAATATTAAATTACGTCTGGATAAAGCATAGGACATGTGATCAATAGGATTGTATCTACTAGGATTACGGAGAATTCCCGCCAATGTGGCACCTTCACCTACAGTCAGCTCACTGGCATTTTTGCCAAAATATTTCTTGCTGGCATCCTGAACTCCCCAAACGCCATTGCCAAAATAGGAATTGTTAAGATACATAGTCAAGATATCTTTTTTGGAATAAACATGATTAATTTCAACTGCAAAGAAAAGTTCTTCAATCTTGCGGGAAAATGTTTGCTTTTGAGTCAATAAAGCATTTTTGGCTAACTGCTGGGTAATTGTTGATCCACCACCAGCAATTTGCCCGTGATTAAGCACTATACCAAGAGCGGCACGACCCATGCCCTTGATGCTAAAGCCCGGATTTTTCCAAAATGTTCTGTCCTCAGTCGAAATGACAGCATTTTTGACGTTAGGAGAAATCTTGTTGTATTCCACAAATGTGCCCTTTTGCGAATACAGCGAGCCTGAATTTTGGTTTTTATCATCGTAAATGCCGGTCGTTGCGGCTAATGATGCTTTTAAATTTGATATATTTGAAGTTTTAACTTTAACGGTATAATAAGTACAAACCAAGAGAGTTACGGTAAGCAAAATCAAAATGATCCAGCGACCGATAAAAAAACGGTTATCAAAACGGTGCCATAAAGCACTCAGCCCGTTTTTCCGTGGTTCATTGTTTTCCATTTGTATCTGCTCCTTTACAAACAAAAATTGTACCATATTAGAAAGAATCGCTTTTATTTTCAAAAAGATTTAATAAATATTTATGAGCTATTATTTTACACTAAATTATCCGCAAAAACTTAAACCGTGTTCTGTGAGCGATTTACTGCGTCTTTTATTAATCCCGCGTAAATGGCGTCATTTCTTACGTACCGAACGCAAAGTATTGATTAACGGTAAATATCACTCATTTAATCAACTGGTCTACCCTAAAGACAAAATTGAGCTCTGGCTGGATCACGTTGAAAAAAAACAGAATACATATCCTGCAAGCGGCAATTTACCAGATGTTATATTTGAGAACCAAAATATTTTAATCATTAATAAGCCAGCCGGTCAGAAAACGCATCCCAATTTAGCTGAAACAGATACCGCTTTAAATGATTGCGCCACTTATTTGGGTTATTCACCGTTCATTGTACACCGCTTAGACATGTTAACGAGTGGTCTGCTTCTTGTTGCCAAAAATCCTGCTGTTGTCCCAATTTTAAATCGTGAATTAGTCAGTAAAACTTTTCACCGTGAATACTTAGCAGTAATAGATTTTTTAAAACCCTTCCCCCAAAAGGGAACGATTAGTTTACCAATTGGGCAAGACCCACTTGACCAACGCAAACGGATAGTAACTGCATCTGGTCTTAAATCCGTAACTCATTACCAGGTACTAAAAATTCTTTCAAGACAGACTGCTTTAGTCCAATTAGCACTAGAAACAGGTCGCACACACCAAATTCGTGTTCATTTGGCTGCACTGGGTTGTCCAATAGTAGGAGACCCATTATATAACGCTAATTTTAAGAATGAAGAGTTCTTACATTTAACTGCATATCAAATTTCCTTAATTTCTCCTTTCACATTTAAGCGCATTAATGTCAAGTTGTCTAAAGATAAAATCTCTTTATTTACAGACATAACATAGTTTCAAAAAAGCAAAGAGACCGTTAGTCATTTTAGACTGACGATCTCTTTTTTGTTAATTCGGAGATATTATATCTAACAATTTAAAATTTAGTATATGCCATGATTGCTTGTTTAGTAGTTTCTAAAATCAGTCAAAGCAGTATCATAAAACACAATTTTCACCTGAATAACCAACACCTAAAACCATTAAAAATCGCAAGGCTTACTATTTGCACTGAATTTTAGCAATTTAATCACCCACGAAAGTACCAGCTTCTACTTCACGAATAAAATCTGCTACGTGCTTATAGTAAACTTCAGGATTATCGACCATGTGATGATGTCCTGCATTCGGTGTGGTAACTAAGCGTGAGTTAGGAATTTCACGTTGCATAATCTTTGCGGTCTCAAGGGGCATAGTATCTTCTTCACCAAAAGTCAAAAGGGTCGGCATTTTTATTTGCTTTAAGTACTTTCTAAAATGCCAATCTTTTAATTTACCTGTTACTACAAATTCATTATCACCTTGAAAGGCATGGTAAACAGGCAAACCACCGATACGTTTAATATGATATAGCTTACATGGCTGTCGCCGATCAAGAAAATTAATGTTTAATATTTGAACATCCTCTTGGTAACGTTTATTGTCATAGTCGTTGTTTTCTTCACATTCACGCATAAAGTCTATTTCTGATTGGGGAAAAATTTCTTGTCTACGGCGGTTAATTGACTCAATATAGTCATCAGTATCATCAACCATTGAAGAAATAATCGTGCCTTTTAAGTGCTGACCATATTTAACAGCATATTCTTGTGCAAGTAAGCCACCCCAGCTTTGTCCAATTAAGTAGCAATTATCAAGACCAAGCTTAGCGCGAACTTCATCAACTTCGTCAAGAAAATATTCATAAGTTAGGTATTTGGCTGCAATTTTAGGATCATCATAATCCGGTTGATCTGAATAAAGCGAGCCTAATTGATCATACATAGTAACTTGAACATGTAGTCCCTGCTTTGCTAATTGGTCAGCGGCGTCTTCCCAATATTCATGATTTCCTCCTGGACCTCCGTGAAGCGCTAATAAATGAATATCACCTTCACCTTGAGTACTTGTCCACAAATGATAGCCATTATCTAAAGTTATAATTTTTGTTCCAGTCCTCATTAAAAATTTACAGCTTCTTTCTATTTAATAAAACCTACTTCATTCCATAAAGGATGACTATTGTTTTGTTTTGACGGCTTAAGCGAATAGCCAGAAATCTTGTCATTAACAGCAAAGATCTGATAAGAATTATCAACTGGGATAACATAAGCCTCCTCATTCATATATCTTTGCCATTCATGAAATTTTTTAACCCGATAATCATGATTAAAAGCTTTTTGAGAATTTATTTCATCTAAAAGCTTGTTGTTTTTTGCAGTTACAAACCTGGTCATGTTAAAGGGTGCTGATTCACTATAATACGGGTGGGGCGAAGGCTCAGTTGGTGTTGACCAACCAGCGAGATACATGTCAATATCTTTATTATCATGTTGTAATTTATCGTAGAAAGAATTGTGTTCAATTAAGCGACCTGTGGCTAACTGGACATTAAGTCCAACTTTATGCCATTGCTGTAAATAGTTTTGAACTATTGGCTCTTGCGTAGTATCTCCACTCATGGCAGCAAAGCGAATTACGAGAGGTTTTCCGTTAGGCTGAACGCGCCACTTTCCTTTCTTTTTATAACCCGCTTTATCTAGAATCTGATTTGCCTTTTTTAAATCGTAATTATATCCTTTTTCAGTTTTATCAAAGTAATCACCAAACTTTTCTGGGACTAAAGTTTTGACCCTAAACGTTAAGCCATACGTATAACGCTTATTGACCGCATCAACATTCATAGCGTAACCTATTGCCTGCCTTAAGGCCTTATTATTCATCTTAGCATTAGAATTCATGACATTCTTGCTCTTATTAGCATCCCATTTTCCTACTTTAAAACCCAAATAATGATAAGCAATAGGAATTTGAGCAATGAAGTTCACGTTTTTGGTAGTTTTAATTTGTGGCCACTGGGTGTTAATTACAGGAATAATATCAAATTTATGACTTTTAATTGCTTGAGAGGCAGAATTAGAAGATACTACTGAAATAACAACTTTATCTAATTTTGGTTTCCCTCTCCAGTAGTATTTGTTCGGTACCCACGTTACAGATTGTCCTCTAACTAGTTTCTCCATCTTAAACGGTCCGAAAAATAACGGATTTTTCCTAATCTTATCAGAAGATTTTAATTTTGCGAAAGGAACATCTTTCAAATAATGATAGGGTTCAACTGCTTCCCAAAGTGAACGGCTGCCTGCATTTGACATACTTGGATTTAAAGCTGAGCAGTGTAAAACAATTTTACGGCCATTTTCTCCATCAGGCATTTCAATTCCAGAAATTGTTTTAGCTTTGCCTTCGTGGTATTCTTTTAGTCCCCTTAATACTTCAAACTGACTGCTATAACGCGGACAAGCTGTATCTTTGTTAGCCAAAATCTCATATGCATATTCGAAATCTTTGGCTACTACTTGTTTGCCATCAGACCATTTAACCCCTTTTTTTATATTGATTGTGATCGTCTTTTTCTTAGGGTCTAATTTACGTGTAGCTGGCCCTTTATCAGTGACGCCATATTGATCATCACTATCAAATAAAGTTTCTTGACCAGGAGCTGCAACCATTGAGTCTACATCTTCAGAGGAAAGTTCTTGTGAAAAAATACCTGAAAATGGAGTATTTGCGACAACGGCCACTTTTACAGTTCCGCCATTTTTCACATTTTTTATAGGCGTCTCAACAGTAAATTTTTTTACTGTTTTGGTATCATCACTATTGTTAGCACTTTTAGCACAAGCTGACAGTGTTAAGGCAGCAAGGCACAAAATACCAGCAGAAGCGAATTTACTTCTTTTTTTCATAAAAATCACTCATTTCATTATGTTTTACTTATATTATTAATAAATTTATCATTAATGTCAAATTCTATCATCATATATTTTAAAGAACTATTTAAGAGAACTTTTATTTAGTGTAAAAAAGCAAATGTTTCTGTATAATTTTATTATGGAAAAAATAAATATGAAAAGAGTTAGATAATGAATATGAATAAGCAAACAATTGCTGATTTAGCTCAAAAAGTGAGCAAGACATTTAAATTACCCAGTTTAGGAATTGGCGTGTATCACAATGGTGAAAGTTTTAGCCATGTTTATGGTGAAGCCGAACAGGACAGTTTGTATCCTTTAGCTTCAATTTCAAAGACTTTTTTTGCCACTGCTGTTTGTCAATTAGCTGATTCTGGTCAAATTAGTTTAGATGAGCCACTTAAGAAATACTGGCCTGACTTTAAACTGGTTGACCAATACGCTCAAGACCATTTAACATGGCGTGATGCATTAAGTCATCAAAGCGGCTTGCCAGCGCATGATCTGATGCGGTTCACCAATATGAATAAACATGATTTAACTTTAAAAGAAAAAGCAGAACACATTGGTCATTTAGAGCCGAATCATGAACTGCGGTATAAAATGCAATACAGTAATTTAATTTATGCCGTTGCTACCTATGCCTTTGAGCAGGCCATTGGTCAAGATTACGGCAAATACGAACGCAGTCATTTGTTAGAACCATTAAATTTAAATCATACCTACATTAATCATCACGAAGCACCAAGGGAAAAGATAGTTAAACCTTATATTGGCGACAATAACATCACCAAAGAAGTTCCTTTTATAGCACCAGGAAAAGTTGGCGGTGCCAGCAGCATGCTTTCAACAATTTCTGATCTGCTTTCATGGGCGAAATACCAGTTAAAATTGCAAAAAGAAAGTAAAAATAATGCTATGGCTGAACACTTCTTGCCACAATCTATTATGTCGCCAAGCCGTGAATACGGTGGCGCTAATTTTGGCGCCTACGGTTTAGGCATGATGATGGAAGATTACCGCGGTCATAAATACTTTTATCACAGTGGTTCATATATTGGGTATTGTTCTTTTATGGGCTTTGTTCCCGATCTCGATTTGGCTTTTGTTTCAACCACTAATATGGATTCAACGGATGCTATCTTTGCACTAGCATATCAAACCATTGACAATGCTCTAGGAATAAATGAAACGGATTGGACAGCAAAAGTCAAAAAGGCTGTGGACCAAAAAATAACAAAGCGTGAACAAAAGATTAGCAGCCTTATGGGAGACGCACCACAAAAGGTTAAAGCTGACAAAGACCAACTAGGCGACTATCACAATCCGGGCTATGGTTTAATAACTTTGAGTGAAAATGACGGTAACTTAATGGTTACTATCGGTAAAAAGGAATACCCGGTAATTGTTAATGAAGATGGTAAGATGTTTGTTGAAGTAAGATTATATCAACATCAACTTTTACCAATTGCATTCCAACAAGACCAGATTTTACTCTTAACAGAGCCAGCACTAAATAAGCCAACTGAATTCAATAAAGTAAAATAAAAAAGCTTAACTGCGAAGCTAAGCTTTAGCATTGCTATTAACCAGCTTTAATCAAAGCTGGTTTTTTATTTGATATGTGCGCTAATCCACGGGACAACTTTACCAATAACTTCATTTAACTTCGTAAAATCACCTGTTTCAACGTTAAAAGTGTGATTAGCACCTGAAACGGTAAAAGAATCAACATTAGCCATGTGACACGTTTTAGTAAAATTCAGGCTAATATTAGGATCTAAAGTAGGATCATCTGTACAAACTTCAACCAAGATCGGATTTTTAAAGTTTTTGATGTTATCGTTAACTGTGTCTTTCATATCATCTAGGAATTTTTGATATAAAAGTTCAACGCCGCCACAACTTGTATGAACAAGGCTGTAGCCTAAGTTAGCCATTTCAAATTTATCATAGCCAACATTTATTTACATTTTTTCCCTTTTAAATAAACAAAAAAGACTATGTATCAGCTACTTGCAAAAGCCGCATTGATAGTCTTCTTATTATTTCATTTAAACGTTACTAAAACTACTTCTCCCTCTTGCCACCAAATACTGGAAAATGACTGGATGAACCGTAGTCAAATGTTTTGACAGCCTCCAGAGTTTTCATGTCCTCATCATTAATCACAAAGTTTAGTTCTGAGTTTTCTTTCATGTGAACTGGATTAGTTGATTTAGGTAAGACAACGGTATTTAATTGCCAATCATAACGGATACACAATTGAGCAACCGACACCTGATACTTAGCAGCCATCTTTTTAATGACTTCATTATTGAGAGCTTCACCGTGAGCAACAGGTGAAAATGACTCAACTACAATACCATTTTGCTGACAAAAATCAATTAAGGGCTTTGGCGTTGCACCAATATGGCACAAAATTTGATTAACCATTGGTTTAACGTCACTATTAGCAATTAAATTGTTCAAGTCTTCTGGTTGAAAGCTGGAAACGCCAATTGCACGTAGTTTGCCGGCCTTCATTGCTTCTTCTAGAGCACGCCATGCTTCCAGATTACCCTCAAAGTGGCGGTCATCAGACTGGTTAACTTCTATCCAAGGCTGTGGATTATGAATGATCATCATGTCCAAATAGTCTAGTTTCATGCGTAAAAGAGTTTCATCAATTGATTTTTTAGCATTAGCATAATCCTTAATTTCTGCTTCAACTTTCGAATTCACAAAAATTTGCTCGCGCTTAACTCCAGATTTTCTTATTCCCTCGCCAACTCCACCTTCATTATGGTAAGCCTGAGCAGTGTCAATATGACGATAGCCAATTGCTAACGCGTTTTCGACAGCGGCAAAAGCCTCATTGTCTGGAATTTTCCATGTGCCAAAAGCTAATTGGGGAATTTCAACGCCATTAGATAGATTTAATACTTTATCAAAAATCATAATTTGCCTCCATTCATCTTTTTCTTGAGTATAACGCTTAAATTCAACTTTAAGTCAAACTATTTTTATTTTTTTAATTTTTTAGTGGTACTGTGCAAATAATTAATACTAGCTATTAAAATTTCTGAAAAAGTTGCTAACAAAAAAGAGCAATCTTTTTGCGATTGCTCCAATGTTAATATTATTTACTAATTATTCTAAGTTCAATGAACTCTTGTCAAAACCAGCTGACTTAATCTTGTCATCAATTGATGGAGTACCAAGCCAAGTGATCATTTCCTTCATTGAAGCTGTAATTGCTTCAGTACCAGGAAGAAGAAGCTTACGAGGGTCATAACCCTTGTTGTCCTTGTCTTCATCCTTGTGGGCTTCAAAGTACTTACGAGTAGCAGCTTGGAAAGCTAATTGGAATTCAGTGTTAATGTTAACTTTAGAAATTCCAAGAGAAATAGCCTTCTTAACTTGGTCTTCAGGAATACCTGAACCACCGTGTAAAACTAGTGGTACAGAAACTGCGTCAGCAATTTCCTTTAAGCGGTCAAAGTTTAAGCCTTTCCAATCAGCAGGGTAAACACCATGGATGTTACCAATACCACAAGCAAGCTTGTCAACACCAGCAGCAGCAAAAGCTTTTGCATCTTCAACAGAAGCAAGTTCGCCACCTTCAGCACCTTGGTTTTCACCAATTTTACCAATTTCAGCTTCAACTGAGATGCCGCGTTCATGGGCTAACTTAACAATTTCCTTAGTCTTAGCCAAGTTTTCTTCAGTAGATAAAGCATGACCATCAAACATAACTGAAGAATAGCCAAGTGCAATACATTCCTTAGCAGCTTCAAAATCACCGTGGTCTAAGTTCAATACAACTGGAACTGAAATATCCATTGCATCAATTTCATCTTCAACTAAATCCTTAGCAACCTTATAGCCACCCATGTATTTAGCTGCACCCATTGATACTTGGATTAAAACTGGGGTTCTTGTTTCCTCAGCAGCTTGCAAAATTGCACGAGTCCATTCCAAGTTATTAGTGTTATAAGCACCTACTGCATAATGGTTTTTACGAGCATCTTTAAAGATTTGGTTACCATTATCTAAATATGCCATTAAAAATACCTCCTATTAAACTTACAGTCATATTGTATCGTATTAATTAAACATTGAACAATCTTTTATTTGATGTAAACGCTATTATTTAACATTTTTTACATTTCTTTAGGGGCATTGACTCCTAATAGGCGTAAAGCCTCAGTTAAAACAATTGACGTGGCCTGTACCAGTGCTAATCGCCCACCAATTTGAGCGTCATCAACTAAAACTTTGACATTAGCATAGTACTTATTGAATTTTTTAGCTAAATCAAGAGCATACTTTGCAATAACAGATGGTTCGAATTTAGCACTACTGCGTGCAATAATCCGTGGGAAATCGGCTAAAGACTTGGCAACGCCAAAGGACCAATCATCATCAATATTTATATCTGAGAGTTGTGGCTCATGACCTTGCCTCAAAGCTTTACGTAAAACGCTTTGTGCACGTGCATTGGTATATTGGACATAAGGACCAGTATCACCTTCAAAGCGCACAACTTCATCCAGATCAAAGTCAAAGTTTTCGGTTCTTTCATTTTTTAAATCATGAAAAATAACTGCGCCAACGCCAACGTCATGGGCAACCTGATCTTTATTAGCCAAATCGGGATTTTTTTGCTCAATTTGCTTTTGAGCAAGTTTAACGGCATCTTGTAACACTTGATCAAGAAAGACCACATTGCCTTTTCTCGTAGACAATTTTTTGCCGTTTTGGGTAATTAAACCGAAAGGAACGTGATGGATTTCATCAGCCCAATCATAACCCATTTTTTTCAAAACAGTCTTTAATTCCACAAAATGCTGTGACTGCTCATTACCAACCACATAAAGCATTTTGACGAAGTGGTAAGTTTTCATCCGGTAAATCGCTGCTGCTAAATCCCGGGTTAAATAAATACTACTGCCGTCAGACTTAACAATTATGGCAGGATTTTCATCCTCACCCATATCAACAACTTGTGCGCCGCGTGATTCATGCAAAAGACCCTTTTCCTTTAGTTCATCAATCACAGGCTGCATTTTATCGTTAAAGAAGGCTTCACCCTTATAAGAATCAAAGGTTACACCCAGTTCCTTGTAAATACGTTTAAAATCAGCTAAAGAAACATCACGGAACCATTGCCATAGTTTTACAGCTTCTGGATCACCGTCTTCCAGTTTTTTAAACCAAGCACGGCCTTCGTCATCAAGCTCTGGATGTTTTTCAGCTTCTTCATGGAATTTTACATAGTATTTAAATAAATTCATGATGGGGTCTTTTTTAACATCTTCTTCGACGCCCCAGTGCTTATACGCGGCAATTAATTTGCCAAATTGCGTGCCGTAATCACCCAAATAGTTGATTTTTATTGGTGAATAACCAACTTTTTCCAATGTTTTCGCAATGGAATTGCCGATTACTGTAGAACGCAAGTGTCCCATTGACATTGGTTTGGCAATATTCGGACTGGACATATCAATTGGAACATTGCCTTGGCCTAATTTTTGATCACCATAATGCTCTTTTTCTGATAAAATTTCTGCAAGTGTTTGGGAAATCAACTTACTATGATTAATAGAAAAGTTAACATAAGGGCCAACAGCCTTAATCTCGGCAAAGTCAGGACTCTCAATATTATTTGCTATATCTTGAGCAATAGCAGCAGGGTTTTGGTGCATCACTTTTGCTAAAGCGAATGCAGGAAAGGCATAGTCTCCCATTTTTTCGTTTTTTGGTCGTTCAATTAATGAACTAATTTTATTTTTAGGTAAATCGACCTGTGCTGCTATCAAGTCAACTACTTTATCTTTAAAATCCATTTCAGCCTCCTAATGCCAAAAAAAGTCCCTTCCTTAGGATAAAGGAAGAGACGAGTTTTTACCCGCGGTACCACTCTTGTTGATACAAAGTATCCGCTTTGTTTAATTTATTAATTAATCAGTTAGACACGCCTTCAACCATCTTTTTGACCCGACTCACATCAACTCGGGTTCGCTTGTTCAAAAAAATGTCTACTACTTCTAACCACTTTCAAAAAATGATTATAACAGGAAATATCGTTTGCGCCAACTATTTCAGTTATTTTTGACAATTACTTTTGTACCGGCGGGAATTTTTTCTACCAGCCAGCGCGAGTCAGGAACACTCAACCTGACGCAACCATGAGAAGCAGGTTTCACTCCCAGCTTTTCTGCTTCTTTAACATTGTATTTGCCATTATTCTTTGTTGGTACCGAGTGAAATAAATAAACATTATGTTTGTCCCAACTAGTCCAATTATTGGCACCCTCATTTAAATCGGGGTTGTAAAAGGAATCGCCACGGTCATTTTTGATTTTAAAAGTTCCAACTGGAGTTAAAGATTTGCCTTTTTTAAAGAGACCAGCACTCGCAATCATGGTATATATCCTTTTACCATTGCGCAGAATATAAACGCGATTACCTTTAAGAGAAACTCTGATAGTCAAATCATTTTCAAGATGCCTAATTTTGGGATATGGTTTAGTTTCGCTGGGCTTTTTCCAGTTAAAAGGAGCACGCAGGTCTTTAGGATCTTGATACGGACGAAAAGAAGCCGCAGTTTTTATGACAGCAGTTTTCTTATCTGTTGTTTTATGTTCCTCTGTTATCTGAGAAGGCATAGATATTCGTGCCAAGCTGATCGCACAGATTAAAAGAACACAAAAAGCTGTCAATGTTTTTAATAAACTGTTTTTCATGTTAAATTTTTCTCCTCAACCATAATAATTGCAAAATAAGCACTAATTGGCATAATGCCTCATCAGTTTGGGCAATAACGCACTAATTTCTGTAGGACGAACAACATAATTATTTTTCGCCAATTGGTCACCAGCTAAAGAATGGATATAAACTGCAGCTAAAACAGAGTTGAGATTACCACCAAACTGTGCTGTAAATCCGCCTATGATACCAGCCAAGGTATCGCCCATACCACCTGTTGCCATACCTGGATTACCAATAGGATTAACGAAAGCCGGCTCAGACTTGGAATAAACGTGGGTGTGATTGGATTTTAAAACCAAAATTGCATTCTGCGTAGGAAAAATCCTTTTTAGCGCATCCACATTGGCACTGTCAGTTTGATACGGTATTCTAATTTGACTTAAACGTTGCCATTCCATCTGGTGTGGCGTTATAACGATTAAGCCAACAGCTTGCGGAATTAATTCTGGCTCTTGTTCAATAAAGGTCAAAGCATTTGCATCTAAAATTAAAGTTTGCTTTGCAGAAATACTTTGATTGAGAATGGTCATAATTGTATGAGCAACAGAACCAACCCCTAAACCCGGACCACAAACAATCACATCCATTTGCGGGATCAATTTTACTAAATTTCGGTCACGCCAGTCAACAAACATAATTTCTGGATCGCGAGCGTGAAGTGCATCGAGATTCACAGTATGAGTGGCTACAGAAATTAGTCCTGCCCCACTGTTAAGTGCACCTTCAGCCGCCATAATAATTGCACCGCCATAGTTTTCGCTTCCACCTATTAAAAGGATTCTGCCATAATTGCCTTTATGAGAATCACTTGGTCTTTTTTTAATGACTTTTGGCAAAATGCTTTCTGTAATTGTGCTCATTTTTAACCCCCAAATAACCAGCGCCAGAAACGGACAAAGATATTTACTTTATTAGTTGATTGTAAGGCTTGAGCCGGCAAAAGTAATCCTGCAGGATTAAGTAATGAGATTATTTTCTGGTTGCCTTTTTTAAAAATATATGAATTAACTTTTTGGCCCGATTTAATTGGCGCTTCAATCTGTTTCGCAGCCAATTCAATCGTAAATTTCTGACCATTTTGCGGTACCCAAATCAAGCTGTCATTTTTCATACCAATATTGATTTGCCTTGCCTGACCATTATGAACAGCCATATTGGTTTTGCCAATAATGACTTCATTCCGCTTAAATTTTAATGGTTGATAATTTTGATAAACATAGTCTAATAATTTGGCAGTTTGAATAAAACGGGCCGGATCAGTATTGGTTTCGTGTTTAGCTCCCATCACTACTGTGATTATTCGACCACCTTTATGTTTAGCAGTTGCGATAAAACACGCACCTGCTGCGTCAGTAGTTCCTGTTTTTAAACCATCTATTTTTAATCTTTTACGATACTGCGGCATTCCTTTCAACATCCAATTAAAATTACTCATGGGTGTTGCGAAATCCTGATCTACAAAGTTCAACTTAGCTATTTTGGTAGTATTAATTACATTAGGGTAGTCTTGCAGCAAATGAAGTCCTACTAAAGCCATATCTTTGGCCGACAACATATTTTCGGCATTTTTACCTGCACCCGGGTAAGCGTCACTTCCAACACTTTTATTAGGTAAACCGCAGGTAGTATAAATACGACCATCTTTAATATCCCATTTTTGCAATTGGCGACGCATTTGTCTTACAAAAGCCGTCTGTGAGCCACTTATTGCCTGTGCCAGCATCATTGCCGCCCCATTAGCTGATTCGATCAATGTAGCTTGATATAGCTGTCTAATCGTATAAGTGTGCTTCATGCGCAGTGGAACGTTAGAATATTCTCTGTTGCTGGCAACAGCAAAAATCTGCCTTGTGGGCGTGACCCTGGTATCCCAATTGATTTTGTTCTCATCTATTGCTTTAAGTGTCAGATAAGCAGTAATAAGCTTAGTCATTGAAGCTATAGGTAAAGGCTGATTGATATTTTTGCCATATAAAACCTGTCCGGTCTCACTATCTATAGCAATTGCGGCTTTAGCATCAATTGCTACTTTGTCTTGATCATAATTATCAGGGGCCTTTTTGGCTGCAGCAACAGTGTTTACCGGTGCCATTAGCAAAAATAAGCTAATAAATGTAAGTATGAGTGCTTTAACTTTATGCTTCAAGTAATAAAACTCCCTTTCCAGAATTTTTTTGAATATTTTTCTATTTATGCTTACATTTTACCAAATTTTTGGTATGATTATTACTGTGTTAAAAATGACATGCCCCGATGGCGGAATTGGCAGACGCGCAGCGTTCAGGTCGCTGTTTAGGTAACTAAGTGAAAGTTCGAATCTTTTTCGGGGCATAATTTTACAAGCTAATCCTGCTGGATTAGTTTTTTTTGCAATTAAAGTTGGATAAAATTGAAAAATTATTTGGCTCAATCCTGATTTCTAATATCCTGTAGCCAGATAAAATCATTCTGATTTATCACAAACGAAGTGGATATTGAATTAATGTTATTAGCTGGCGTAAAAAAACAACATCATTAATTTGCTTTTTTAAAAAATAAGTTTATTCTGATCATATCAAATTACTTCTCGAAAGGTACAATAATCGATTTTATCTAGCAATAACTAAATCTTACTATGTAGGCAAAATGTATTGTGCTTTAAAAGCAAAGGGGGAATTAGCGTGCAAAAGGGGTTAACAAAATCAGATGATAGAGTTTTATTTGGCGTTTTAGGCGGAGTTGCTGAGTATTTCGGCTGGGATAAAGCTTGGACCAGAATTGGCGGAGCGTTTTTAATATTGTTCACAAATATTGCGGGTTTACTTTTATATCTGGTCGCTGCAATTGTAATGCCTGACAAAAATCGTCATGATGATACTCCTGCGGGTGAATTTCACCACCGTTAACATTGAGATTTAAAAATTTATCTAGTACAATATAGTTCCTTGGCAAGGGCGCGCAGAAATGTTTTTAAACCATTTTTGCAAACAAAGAGCGTTATTATCAAATATGATAATAACGCTCTTTTTTATGCATGAATATGCAATTTTTCTAAAAGAGGTACGATCTTTTCTCCTAAAATCTTTTGTGCAAGTTCAGATTTTATTGCAGCAAAGGCGTAAAATAAACATCCAGCAATTACTGAAAGCAGGACAATTACTAACGATTGCAAACTACTCTTTGGACTTAAGAAAAGTTCTAATGCCCTTTCTAAAGCTAAGACTAATATGAACATCATTACTGAAAAGGCGGTAATGCCAATAAAACGCCTTCTAGTCCGATTTTGATTAAAATTATAGCCGATTTTAAGATGCTTCAGCGCCATAAAGATAATTACCAACATGCCCAAGTTAGTTGCCAGCAGAGGTCCATAAACTTTAAAGAGATAAATCATTGGATATTGCATCAGAATTTTGATAATTAGCCCTAAAACCAAATATTTTATTGCCAACGTATTTTCTGATAAGCCCTGTAAAATAGCCATCAATACAGTAAATAACCCCAAAGAAATAGCAGTAAAAGAAGAAAGGTACAGTACATTTGAACCTAATTGGTCGTAGCCATAAAAAATAGTGTAAACCGGGGTAGAAATTGCTGCCATCCCAAAAGCAGCCGGTATCATGACAAATAAGAACAAATCTAATGTATTACCTATTTGATCCGAAATTGCGTGAAAATCATGTTTCGTATGAGCTGCTGATAATAGCGGTATTGCAGTTACTGCCATCGCACTAGCTAAAGACACAATAATCATGATCAACTTATTAGCATTAAGTGCAAACAAAGCATACCAAGTTTCAATAGTATTGTTGCTTGCAGTAATTAAATTAGCAATCATTGGATGGAAAGTATATTGATCTACGAGATAGAAAAGCTGAATGCCGGCATCAATAATAATAAATGGAATAGCTTGGGCGATGATTTCAACAAATAAGGCCGAAGTTGAAACCTGAATTTCATTGTCGGAATTTTCTACCAATTCGTCAAGCATGGTTTTTCTGGAAAACAAAAACCACGCTAAAATAGCAATACCAAAAATCGCACCAATTGCAGCTGCAAAGTTGGACTGCACTACAGCATCCACAAAATTGCCGTGCTGCACCTGCATAATCACGTATGCAGTCAGCAGCATCCAAATAACACGGGCTAGCTGCTCGACAAACTGGGAAATTGCAGACGGCATCATATCTTCATAGCCCTGAAAATAACCCCTCATGATGCTCAATACAGGAATAATTAAAATGGCATACGATAGGCTGCGCATTACTTTTACCTGTCTAGGATCAACTTGGGCACCGTTAGAGGCTAAAAAAGGCGAAGCAAGGTACATGATCCCTGCTGAAATAATTCCTAAAATCACCATAAGAATTAGGCCGCGATGAAACAGTTTACGACCAACGCCATATTCATTAAGTGCATTATATTTTGCTACCTGCTTGGCAACAGCACCAGGAATTCCCGCAGTAGAAATTAAGATAAAAATACTGTAGATGTTGTAACTTCTTGCAGTCAGAGCGTTAGCAATATTACCGTAAGGTGACATCCAATAAAACCACGGAATTATATAGAGGGCACCTAAAATACGTGAAGTAATAGACCCAAAAGTCATCCACGCACTGCCTTTAATAAAAGTGTTTTGCGTATTTTGTTCTGCTGAATTATTTTCTCTCATTAATATTCCCTAAATCTTATTTACTAACTATATTATTGTGAATGAAAAAAGGCAATTAACAACAAATATACTTTGCACTTTAGGAAAAATTAACTTTATTTGGCTACAATATTGACTATTTTATTAGGTACAACAATGACTTTTTTAATTTCTTTGCCGCTTAAGAATTTTTGAACGTGAGGTAAGGACAAAGCTTGCTTCTTAACTTCTTCTTGAGCCATATCCTTTGCAGCTTTAAAGTTTCCTCGTAACTTACCATTGACTTGAACCATTATTTCAACAGTAGTTTCTACCAACTTAGCTGGATCATAGGATGGCCATTTGGCAAATGTAACTGATTCTTCGTGACCAAAGATTTGCCAAATTTCTTCCATCATGTGAGGAGCAATCGGAGCTAAAAGCGTAATAAAGCCTTCTGCATATTCTTTAGGAATTGTTTTAGCCTTTTGAGCAGCATTAATAAAGACCATCAATTGTGAAATTGCCGTATTAAAGTGCAGATCATCAAAATCTTCGGTAACTTTTTTAACAGTTTCGTTATAAATTTTATCTAAAGTACCATCATTTTCGTCAACGATATTTTCTTGAGGTATTGACTTTAAGTCCAAATCGTTAACAAATAAGCGCCAAACTCTGTCTAAAAATTTCTTTGTAGAAGCTGGACCGTTATCATCCCAATCGATCGAAGCATCAAGCGGTCCCATAAACATTTCATACATTCTCAGGCTATCCGCACCATACTCGTCAATCACATCATCCGGGTTAACAACATTGCCCTTTGATTTAGACATTTTGTCATGATCCTTCAGAATAAGACCCTGATTGTAAAGTCTTTGGAAAGGTTCCTCATTTGGTACAACACCCAAGTCATAAAGGACCATATTCCAAAATCTAGCATAAAGCAGGTGTCTAACGGCATGTTCAGCACCACCAATATATAGGTCAACCGGCATCCATTTCTGCAACAATTCATAATCAGCCAGTTTATTATCATTGTGCGGGTCAACAAAGCGTAAGAAGTACCAAGAAGACCCAGCCCAATTTGGCATAGTATTCGTTTCACGTTTACCTTTGCGGCCATTCTTGTCAACTACATTTACCCAATCCTTCAAGTTAACCAATGGACTTTCAGGAGTACCTGATGGTTTGATATCAGTAGCATGAGGCAAAACAAGTGGCAGTTCATCTTCGGGAACTAAAGTTGTTTCTCCATCTTCCCAGTGAATTACAGGAATTGGTTCACCCCAGTAACGCTGACGACTGAACTCCCAGTCACGCAATTTGTAATTAACCTTTTGTTCTCCAGCGTGATGTTCTTCTAGCCAAGCCACAATTTTTTTCTTGGCATCTTCAATATTAAGACCATTTAAGAAATCGGAATTAATGTGCGGACCTTCACCGGTATATGCTTCTTGAGCAATATCTCCACCCTTGATTACAGCCTTAATAGGCAAATTGAATTTCCGAGCGAACTCATAATCACGCGTATCATGGGCCGGTACAGCCATTACCGCGCCAGTACCATAGCTAGCAAGAACATAGTCAGCAATCCAAATCGGAATTTCCTCGTTATTTACTGGATTAATTGCATAAGCCCCAGTGAACACACCGGTTTTGGTTTTGTTTAAATCTGTTCTTTCAAGGTCGGACTTAGATTCAATTTGTTTAATATAAGCGTTAACTTCATCTTTATGACCAGCAGTCATAATTTTTTGAACTAATTTATTTTCAGGTGCTAAAACTGCATAAGTTGCCCCAAAAAGAGTGTCTGGACGCGTACTGAAAACGTCAAAGGTCTCTGTAGAATCTTTAACTTTAAAAGTGATTTGGGCACCTACCGAGCGGCCAATCCAGTTTCTTTGCATCTCCTTAATATTTTCTGGCCAATCAAGATTGTCTAAACCTGCTAGCAGCCGATCAGCATATTTGGTAATTCTAAGCATCCACTGCTTCATATTACGACGATATATCGGGTAACCTCCACGTTCAGTCTTACCGTCTACTATATCTTCATTAGCGACAACAGTGCCTAAATCAGGTGACCAATTAACTGGCGCTTCTGCTTCATAAGCCAAGCCGTTTTTATACATTTGTTCAAATGTCCATTGCGTCCACTTGTAGTATTTGGGATCGCAGGTTGCCAGCTCTCTATTCCAATCGTAAGAAAAACCCAATTTATTAAGTTGTCTTTTAAAATTAGCAATGTTTTCCTTAGTAACAACAGCTGGATCCTGACCAGTCTGCAGCGCATACTGCTCGGTTGGCAAACCAAACGCATCCCACCCCATTGGGTGAAGAACATTATAGCCCTGACTCCGTTTCATCCGTGCAACAATGTCAGTTGCTGTGTAACCTTCAGGGTGCCCAACATGCAACCCTTTACCAGATGGAAAAGGAAACATGTCTAGAACATAATAATTTTTCTTTTTAGAATCAGTGCTAGTTTTAAATGTTTGATTTTTTTCCCAATAATCCTGCCACTTTTTTTCAACGACTTTGTGATTGTACATATTTTCACCTCATAAAAAAAGCCCTATGAAACAATTCATAGGACGAATAATCGCGGTACCACCTAAGTTCCACACTAAAAAGTGTGACACTCACGCCCCTTAACGCGGATAGCAAACGATAGACTTGTCTTCAGGCTCAGTTCATAACTTGTTTTTCAAGTCTTGCATCAACCGACTCTTCTCTATAGAAAAACAAAATTACTACTAATTCCTGATCTTTCCTTTTTGACCAATAATGATTATAATTTACCACAAATGCTAAAAAAAACAAGGGGAGAAAGTTTTTGAACAAAACAATTCAAACAAAAAGAGATACCATAATACCCGCCACCATATTCTTAATTTTATATGCTGCATGGGCAATTCTAGTTGCTTCAGAAAACCAGTTTATTCATGAATTTGACCGGACTGTAATTAATATTATCTGCAACAATAATCCAATACTTATCAAATTTGCTACTGTTTTTACTAATCTGGGCAATACGAATGTGATTATGGTCGAAACCATTTTGCTGGTAATCGTCTTAGCAGTTTTTAAAAAGTTTGCCTATGCGTTTTTTACAGCCGGAACGATGATTGCTGCCAACGGTTATAATTGGATTATTAAACATGCTATTGCTCGTCACAGGCCTTTCACACATCATCTAGTTGCAGCACACGGTTATAGTTTTCCTTCTGGACACTCGGTTGGCAGTGCTACTTTATTTGGAATTTTAATTGTTTTAACAATTTTATTAATCAAAAATAAAGCGGCCAAATATGTGTTATGCATTGTTTGGGCCTGCTTTCCCATATTAATCGGATATACAAGGATTTTTAGCCACGTACACTATCCTTCAGATGTAGTTGGCGGCTTTTTAGAAGGGATTGCATTCTTACTAATCGGCTACTCCTTCTTATATCACTATTATTTAGAAATGCGCGCACAAGAAAACAGTTTAGTTTAAAACAAAAAGTTCAAACTTTTAGTAGTTTGAACTTTTTTTGTAGTCAGAATTAATCTTGAGCTAGACGGTCAATGACGTCTTTATATTCTGGATACTTCTTTAACAAATCTGCTTTTTTAAGCAGCTCAAAATCGTGATAATCAAAGCCGGGAGAAACAACACAGCTTACTAGGCAAAAGCTGTCAGGCTCGGTCACTTCCGAAGCAAAGATAGTATATTTTGGCACCCTAAACTGCAGACATTCACATTGCGCAACATTTTTTCCTAATTTAACCGCATAATATTTGCCCTCAGGCGAAATGCAGTGAATAGTAATTGCCTGACCATCGTGATAATACCACATCTCATCATGATTTAAACGGTGAAAATGAGAGCAATTCTTATCATCGAGTAAAAAATAAATTGAGGTGTAGTAGAAACGTTCTCCCTTGCTATCTTCGTCATAAAATTGCTTATCACTGGTATAAACTTGTCTGAACCAGCCACCTTCTTGATGGGGTTCAAGATTGAGACTTTTGATATATTCGTCGCGTTGCATTTTTTCTCCTTTATTCAAATTCTTGTTAGTTTTAATATCATACTAACTAAATTTAGCGCATTTTAGCTGCAAAGTCAGCTATTAAGTTGAATTTATTAGCAAAAATCAACTTGATAAAAGTTTTACTTAGTTATTTATTTTAATGATGAACATTTTATAAACTTTTAACTACAAATAAGAAGAAATATTTAATTTAGTAATTATAGTTTTACCGGTATTTTTACCTTCATATATTAATTACTTATTTAAAGTTAAACGCTGCATTGAGCATCTTTTTAAAATTGTGACCTACACTAAATAAATTTGGCGCATCTTATCTTTAAAATCAGCTGGTAAATTCAGTCCTTGCATAAGATAATTGTCAAAATCACCAAAGTTGCGCTTGATAGTAGCAAAATATCTTTCTAAATAAGCTTTTTTTACGGTTAGTGCAACCGCAACCTCATCTAGCTGCGCACTAGTTAAATGATCTTGCAAGTAGTCTAAAATTTCTTGATTTTCTTGTTTACGTGCCGGAATAGTTTCAAGGTAGTCCGCATAAATTTCCTCATCACTGACTCCTAAAGTTTTTAATATGAGAGCTGCTGCTACGCCAGTCCTGTCCTTGCCCGCAAAACAGTGAAATGCTGTTGGAGTGGGATCATTGATTAAAGTCAACAAAAATTGCCGATAACCTGTTTGTGCAGACTTCTCCATTACCAGTTCTTCATAAGTAGTTAACATATCTTCTTCCGCGCTATAACTACCAGAAATAATCGTTTCCACACTGGCTTGATTGACTTGAGCATCCTTTAACACATCAATTACCACGTAGTCTAGACCTGACCACAAGAAATCTGGAAATTGTTTGCGTTCATCCTGCCCTCTAAAATCGAAAACACGTTTAATTTGATATTTATCTTGTAGTTGCTCCTTTTGAAATGGGGTTAAATTATATAATTGACCACACCGAAAAAGCAGGTCATCTCTAACCTTTTTTCCTCCAGCACCGACATGTCCGCCTAAAGAACGCCAATTGGTAATTTGCCTTTCCATGCTATACTTCCTATCTGTAAATTTTTTGATATCGTCTATTATAATTTTTAGAAAGCGACTTTTCTACTATAGAGAAAAGTTAAATAAATAAAAAAACTGCTGATTTGGTTACCAGCAGGTTTTACTCAATATTTATTTTAGTTAGCTATTTTTTTGTTGTTTTTTATAAATGCAGTTAAAAATAATTGAAATTATAATTGCTATTAGAGAAACGCAGTAAACACCTTTTAAAGCGCTAAAGAGCACTCCTCTTAATTGTGGAATTAAGTTAGCGGCAAGCTCCTTTGCTTTAACTGAAGAAACAATTTTGTTCATCATTGATTGAGTTAAATTAGGACGATGAGCAAGTTGGTTTGCAACAATGGTGTTAAAGGTAATACCAAAAATTGAAACCATCATGGTTTGCCCTAAATACCGCATCAAAGTGTTAAAAGAAGTAGCAACACCGATATTTTCTTTTGAAACCAGCACCTGTGAGCGAACCTGTGATGCGGTTAAAACGCCACCAAAGGAAAAGCCATTTAATGTGGCAATCACACAGAATACCCAAAATGGCGTGTGTATCGGCACAATTAGCAACATGCAATCTGCTATTAAAAGAATGGTTAATAGTCCGAAGAAGGTTTTTCTTACGCCCCAGCGGCTAAGCATACCACCAATTAAGAATGAGCCAACTACCCACATTACTGAACTTGGCGTTACGGCAAAACCGGCTACAGTAGCTGAAGTACCGTTAATTCCCTGCATCCAGGTTGGTATGTAAAATTCAAAACCAATAACTACCCCTGCGATAAGCAGTGTAATCATATTGACGGCTAAGAACTCCCTGCCTTTGAGCATTGAAAGGGGCATTATAGGGTCTTCTGCGCGTTTTTCTTCATAGTAGAACACAATTGCACTAATAATGATTAAAGCAACTAGAGCAGCCAGCATAAGCGGCTTAATTGTCCCTAGATCCTGCAGTGTAAACATTAAGGTCAGAAGTAAAACTATTAACCAAAATGTTCCTTTAACATCAAGTTTGCTTTTCTTCTTATTCTTTGGTTCCTTAAGGAAAAAGATAATTAACAATAGGGCAATAATGCCAATTGGCACATTAATGTAGAAAACCCAGTGCCAAGAAAGATTTTGGACAATAAACCCACCAAGCAGTGGTGCAATAACTGATGCTACACCCCAGAAACCGGAATTAAGACCTAACATCTTGGTTCTTTTTTCCAAGCTGTATAAATCGGCGATAATGGTCATTGCCACCGGTTGAACAGCTCCAGAGCCTAACCCCTGAATAACACGGAATAAAATTAGTTCAACCATATTTTGTGCTTGACCACAAAGCGCTGAACCAATCACAAAAAGTGCTATTCCTAATAAAAAGATTGGTTTACGACCGAAACTGTCTGCCAATTTACCGTATAAAGGAGTCGATACAGCAGTCATAAACAAAAATATGGAAACAACCCAATTCATGATTTCTAATCCATTCAGATCAGAAACAATTGTCGGCATTGCTGTAGAAACGATTGTACCTTCAATGGCGGTCATAAACGTCGTCATAAAAATCGCAATCATTACTATTCGTATATTTGTCTTCTTCACAATCACAACCCCTTCATTAGCTGATAAAACTATTTATTTTCGTGAACAAAGTTTAAAAGTTCTTGAACTTTATCGGTTTTTTCCCATGGTAAATCAATATCGGTTCTGCCAAAGTGACCGTAAGCCGCGGTCTGTTCGTAAATTGGTCGCCTTAAATTAAGCATTTTAATGATCCCAGCCGGGCGCAAATCAAATATTTTACGTACTGCCTTAGTCAATAAATCATCACTAACTCTGCCAGTTCCGGCAGTATTAATCATGACTGAAACAGGGTGAGCAACTCCAATTGCGTACGCAAGCTGAACTTCACAGCGATCAGCTAGATCCGCAGCAACAATATTTTTAGCAACATATCTGGCAGCATAACTAGCACTACGATCAACTTTCGTAGGATCTTTACCTGAAAATGCACCGCCACCATGGCGAGCATAACCCCCATAGGTATCAACGATTATCTTACGTCCAGTTAGGCCTGAATCGCCTTTAGGTCCACCAATAACAAAGCGGCCAGAAGGATTAATCAGAAACTTCGTCTTTTCATCCAAGTATTTAGCTGGAATAACTTTTTTAATCACCAAATCGATCATTGCTTGACGGATTTCTTCGTTTGAAACCTGATCATCGGTTTGCGTTGAAATAACCACAGTGTCAACTCTTAAAGGTTTTTGCTGTTCATCATACTCAACCGTTACTTGAGCCTTGGCATCTGGTCTAAGCCAGCTTAAAGTGCCATCCTTGCGTAACTTGGCAACTTGTCTCATTAAGCGGTGAGCCAGTGAGATTGGCAAAGGCATTAACTCTGGCGTTTCGTTGATCGCAAAGCCAAACATTAATCCTTGGTCTCCTGCCCCGATTTGGTCAAGCTGGTCTTCGTCAGAGTGATTTTCACGTGTTTCAAGTGAATGATCAACTCCTTGAGCGATATCAGGTGATTGCTCATCAATATCAATTAAAACTGCACAATTGTTGCCGTCAAAGCCTAATTCGGGTTTGTCATAGCCTATGCGCAAAACAGTTTTACGGACAATACTCTGAATATCAACATAAGCAGATGTTGATATTTCACCAAACACATAGACAATTCCCGTATTGACAATAGTCTCACAAGCAACGTGTGCTTGGGGATCTTTGGCAATAATTGCGTCCAAAATTGCATCTGAAATTTGATCAGCAATTTTGTCAGGATGTCCTTCAGAAACAGACTCCGAAGTAAATAAACGTTTTTCCATAATAGTCCCCCTATAGACAATAGCTATTCGGTTACAAGGCATCTCCATTACAGGATCCTCTCAGGACTTGAACCGATTTTTTAAAAATTTCGTTCTATATATTGATAATAAAAAAGGCTACCGCAGATTCGGTAGCCATAGAACGATGGAGGATACAGGGCTCGAACCTGTGACCTCCTGCTTGTAAGGCAGATGCTCTCCCAGCTGAGCTAATCCTCCAAAGTGACCCGTACGGGATTTGAACCCATGTTACCGCCGTGAAAGGGCGATGTCTTAACCACTTGACCAACGGGTCATTGTTCTGAATCAAAGCACTTTTAATAGTATACCTATTTTGAAATAAAATGCAAGGATTCAAGTTATTAGTTAATCAATAAATAATGGCGGCGCGAACTTCCCTTCACACCACCATTATTATGGAGGATACAGGGCTCGAACCTGTGACCTCCTGCTTGTAAGGCAGATGCTCTCCCAGCTGAGCTAATCCTCCATTTTTGTTGTCGTCTCTCGACTACTTCTAATAATTTAGCATAAGTTTCTATTTATGTCTACATTTTTTTGAAATTTTTGTTTGTTCGAAAATTATAATTCCGAATTTATTAGAATTAATTTTTCACTTATAAATTTATGGATAATAAAAAATATAACTTCCCTTAATATAAAAAAGTACATTCTATGCAATCTAAAAGACCAATTAACATTAAAAACTAGCATAATAATTTTAATGCCAATTGGTCTTAGTACTATCTTATCAAATTTGTTTTATATTTTTAAAAACAACAATTAATGTTATTTATTTTTATATATTATCTTTTTTTATTTAATGAAAAGCCAAGCAAAATTAAACCTAAATAAATTCAGAGCGTTTAATATGCCGAATTATCATTCTAATTTATTGCTACTTATTTTTTATGAACTTATACAAATTTAATTTAAGTTAGTATTAGCACTCAAGTAAAAAAATATAACAATTATTCTACCTCTTTAAAATAGTAAATTAGCTATAATAAAAACTTTTTCTCCACATTTATTTTTTAACTAAATGAATAGTTTTTTCAAGAACTTAAAGTACTATTTTTCAAATTTTGACATAAAAGAATAAACGGAAATTATTATTTGAATTAAAGGTGATATCAATGTTTCAAGATTTAATTTATCCGAAAGATTTAACAATTTTTTTTCATTGAACTTAAACTCACCGTTTATCTCCAAAACAAAACTTTTTTCAATAAGTTTAATATCATTTGTTTGCATCAACTTTTTTTCATATGAAGAAAAGTAATCTTTATCATTTAGATTTTGTTCTTCTAAATTAATACCCATCTCCTCAAGGTTACTTAATGTCCACCCATCATCAGTAAACTTTATTATTTTATTTTTTTCTTGAATTCCATATATTACAATTCCATCATTAAAGTTATCTAAATAAGGAGTATCAATCCGTACAATTCCTTCTTTGATATAACTATATTTGTATAGCAACTTATTTGAAAAATCATTTTCTTCATTATACAAGCTATTTTTATTATTCATTATTTACCTCACTTTCACAATAAAACTAATTAGTATTTTGAGGTTTAGCATTTTGAGGAATTTGTATATGAACAAATCTTTCAAAATGTTTTAATGACTCACGTAAATTATCTTTTGAACTAAAAATTGAAAAATCCCTTAAGTAGTATGCATGACTGATATCATTTTTATCATAAATATGTATGTGACTACCTTTTATTTTTTTCTTATTTTTATTTTTGTGGTTTCCACCATTCATGCATAGCCTAACTAAATGTATATTATTATGACGAAATCTTATATGAATAGAATATTTATTCTTTTCCACATTACCTTGCCTTATAAATAAAATGAAATTTATGTTAATTTGTTTTTTTTGATCATCAGGATCTTTATAAATTAGTTTAACGCAGGCATCATCTTTATAACCAGGTTTTAGGAGAAAAGCAAAATTTGGATCACACAAGAAGTGCTTTGAAAGGTCTATTAACATTTTAACTACGGTTTCTGAAAGTGGAAAAGAAAGCATTTTTTCTAAACTTACTTTATTATTTGTATCTATCAAAATCACTCACTACTTTCATTATTATAAACATATATATTTTGATTATATTATTTTTAAATATTTTGTCAAACCGTAAAAAAATTATTTTATACAATTGATAATAATTAATTATTTTAAGTAAAAAGCCCATAAATTAGCGTTTAAAGCTTTTATTAGTGCGATTTGAGAGATCAACTCTGCTAATTACGAATAATTAAATAGCTAATTTATAGCATTTATATTTACGAAAATTGAAAAGTTTTGGATTATCGTCAACTATTTTTATGATGAAATTAGGGTAAAAATCTTTTTTATACTATAATCATTGAAATTAGTTGTTACCATACAATACTGTTTAGTCAGATGAGTATCATCTTTATTAAACAGTATCATCAAGTGAAACAAATACACCTAATCTTAAAAATGCCGATATAAACGCCCAATATTGCCAATACTTCAAGGTCTTTCCTTTGGATCAGACTTTTTTATTTTTAAAGTCACAAAACTGCCAAAAAACTTAGTATTCCAATAAAAAGGACATTATTTCACCACTAAATTTAATATTACCCATTATTTTTTAAAAAAGATCAAAGGAGCAATACTACAGCAAAGCTAATTTTTTATAATCTTGGTTTATAAACTCAATATTTCAAATACAGTTTGAAAATCAAAAATAACCTACCTCATATAGATCTAACCATATAACAATAGAAACCAAAATGGTTAATTATTGTCTTCTCGATACTGCTCAAGTCCATCTGATTAGCTTTATACCTAAAAAATTTAACGGATTCGGTCATTGAAAGAGGTAAACAGCCTTAATAATTTAATTCAGTATCCTATATCTTGGATTTTGAACATGATATTGATGTACTTTAAATAGCTAAAAGACAACAGTTAGCTGGTTGATAAAATAAAACTGAGTTTCCTTTTATCATTGGATATAAATTAGTCATTTTTAGACGATAACATAGTTTAACTTGTCTTGTAGTATTTTTATTTGAAGTAAATCAAGTTCATCTTTTTTTAAAAATTTAATTCATAAGATTTAAAGCTAAAAAAGATTCTCGAACAAAAAATATTTATTAAAACTTGGCGAACATAGACAAATAAAAGGGCCGTAACAGTTTATATTATAACCTTTTATTTACGGAGTGTGAGAGGATTAAGAATAAGGTTTTATACAGTTTCTGTACTTATACAATTGCTGATATAACAGCATTTTTATTTCTGAAGGTTCATCTTTCTATAGTTTTATGCCGTGCAAATGCCGTGCGGTTTAAAACATTGCAAAATTTAAAAATCGATCAACTTCGCTTTAACTCTTCTCTCCTCATCTTGATGTATTCCAAAGTTTTGTCTAAATCTTCTTCATTTGCATATTTGAGAATAAAATTTTTAGAATCTGATCTTCTCCTAATATAATTCATCCTTTTTTTATGTGAATCATTCCATTTTTTTTTTGCTCGCTTTTGAGCTTCAGTTAGTTTAGCCATTTGATCACTCCCGAAATTAAAACAATTGCCATAACTATAACTAATATTGTTTTGCAGATTGTTTTAAGTCTTATGTCAATCTTTGTTTTAATCGTCCAGTTTCTTTTTTAGTTTCAAAGTTATAAATTTTATTCATTGTAATAAATACCTTTCTTTAATATAATCTTCTTATAAACAACAAAGAAGGGAAGTCCCTTCCCTGTTGTTCATCTCTTATAGATGATTTCAAAAGAAAGCTATTATCCCGAGATTTATTTTGAAGTGAAGCTCGATAGTAGCTTTTTTATTTTCCTTTTTTTCCTTCATCTCCTTACTTCCTTATAAATATATAATATACTTACGGATATACATTGTAAATAATTTCATAAAATTCGTTTCTAAAAAAAGATATTATTAAGAAACTAGAATATGGCATCATCTACTTATTGCAGCTCCCATTGTGTACTTTTTTGTAATAAAAAAAAGCACCCTAGATATATCATAGAGCGCCTTTATATTAATTTGATTTTTCCATTTAATTTATTTAGTTCAATCCTATCTATCTCATTATCAACGCATTCTTCATCGTCTATTTCACTTTTTATCTCTTGAAATAATTGTGCTGATACATCACGACGACTTTTAGTAAGTATATCTTCCGATATTAATACATGTTTTATGTTAAAGCGCTTATCACAATCAATTAGAGATGTACGAACAAATGGATTTCTCGAACTATTTGGTTCTTCAACAAGATAATGATTCAGTTGATAAAACCTATTTTTAAAAGACTGACATTTAATAAAACAGTAATCATTCCCAACCACGTTTTCACATATATACATATGCGCTTTCACCGCAAGACCAGAGCTTATATTGGGAAAAGGTAATTTCATAGTTATAACATCATGTGATTTAATCAACTAGTAATCGTCCTTTCTTTTCTGGGTCCATGGAAATATACACTGGATTTTCCAGATCTTCTAAATTTGCTAATTCTTGAAGGGTATCCATTTGTTCCGGACTTAAGCTATTTGCATCATTATTTGATAAAACAAAAATTGTATTACCGTATTGAATAACCTTACTATCTTTAATCATTTCTTCAGAATAAGCAGAAAGGATCTTGTCAACCATTTCTTTGTCCTTTAAATTAAAATCAACACTACTAAGTGGTACTTCACGTTCACCAGCCAGAATTCTATCTTTTTTACATTTCCAAATATTCATTGTGTGAGTTAAATTTGATAATTCAATTGAATTGCATGTTTTTATAAAAAAGTCTATTTTTTGTATTATTTCAGGAATAATATATTTTTCTTGATTTATTTTATATTGATTATTAGCAGCAATATCGAACTCATCCCTTTCCTTTGTATAATCTCCCCATACCGGACTAAACACAGGACCATTTTTATACCCTTTTAAGCTGCTAAAGTCGTAATCATATCCTCTAGTATTACATGCACATTCGTAAAAGAATATAAATTTTTGTATTTTCATAGGTTCGTCATAGCTTGCATAATCATTCTCTCGGAGCCAACCAGCTATAGTTAACTTCCTTATATTCGAATTAATCACAGTTTTCCCCCTCCTTTACTTACATGATTATTTAAACAGAAACAGCAATCAAACGCAATAAAATATAGTCAGTTAAATAAAATATTAATAATCGGACAAAAAATAAGCCACCAAAAAAATAATCTGAGTGGCTTTTTAATCATAATTATAAAGATCGTACTTGTACTTTTCTTTCTTTTGTTGTTCTAGTTCTTTTTTATTGTTACTATACTCGTAATACTCAGAAATTATAAAATTATACATTTTAATTGTTGGCAAAAGTAAAGCTAAAATTGGTAAATCAATTTTAACAACTTGTTCAAATAATGGATCAAAGTCGTAAAACTTATTATTTAAAATAATAAATGATTTAACCATTAGAAAAGCTATTAGACTAGTAGTTCTTTCAAATATTGATTCGATTAAATTCCAAAAAAATAAGCTTTTCTATTTGAGATTAATTTCTGTTAAAATGATAGATCCGTATTTATAAGTAATAATCCACGACAAAAAAATAAAAATAGCTAATGAAACCATGGGGCCCCAGAATACAGTTTTAGTGAAAACATTGATAAAGGAAAAAATAATAATAAAAGTTAACTCTGTAACAATTAAAGCAACCATATTTGTTTTAAATTCTTCCATTTTATCTTTAATTTCACAATTAACAAATTTTTCCCTATCTTTATTGTATAGTATTATAAGTATAATGCTGAAAACTAATAAAATGCTTTCTATCAGGTTTTTGCTATTTACTAAATCCCACAAGCACAGGAACGCAAAGATACACCAAGGAACCCATCCTCGCAATTTCCTTTTTTTCATAATAACATCACCTTTCATAAAATAATTATACCACCAAAATAAGCCACCCCGAAGCAATGCTCCAGAGTGGCTTTTTTAAATTATTTAAATTTTCCCATTGTCTTGCCGTACTTATCCTTGCCCACGATATAGCCATAGCCGTTTACTCGTGGCTGCCTTAGCCATAGACGCTTAGGTCCTTGCAGAACAGCATCGTACCTGATTGCGCTGCCCTTTGGTAATTTAGCAATTGCAGGGGCGGTAATGTGTGGCGAGGTATGCAGTTTAAGCGCCTTTCCTAAAATAAAGGTACCAGGTTTTTTAACCCAGCTTGATTTTTTACCTGAACTTTTAGCAGGCTTCTTTGCTGAAACTACTTTACCGCTTACACCATGAGCAATGTCATGTGCAAACTGCGCCTTGCTAATACCAATTTTTGACAAGTAGCCATAAGGATCGCTGTGATCAGTGTTACCTAGATTATGAGTGATCCAGTTGTGCGTTTTCACGCCACGCTTTGCATTAGTATCCAGTGTTAGCGGTATACCGTACTTTTGGGCATATTCACGGATTAGCCCGATATAGTTACGGTAAGCCTTTAATGCACGTGTCTTATCACTAAACTCGCAAAGCTCAATCTGCATTGGTGATAGTTGATTACCATAGTAGCCACATCCCCAAGCGACATAGCCTAAGTCACCTACCAGATAACACTCTTTGTCATCTACTACCAGATGGACGTAGGTTTGTGCGGTATTAATGCCAGCCTTCATATTGTGAGCGATTGCCCACGCCTCACCGTTTGGCGTTGCCGTAGAGTGTGCCACAATAATATCTCTTTTAGCTAAAGCAGACGCTCCCTCATTGGCAGATAATGCGTATTTTTTATTTAGTTTCATTTCTTATACCTTCTTGGTAAGCTTTCTCTACCATGCCCTCGGCTGTTTCTTTGGTTAACTTAGCTTTAGATGCCTTAGCCTGTTCTAGCAAAGCGTCAGTGGCTGCCTGCTTTTTCTCTGCGCCCGTGATATCGGTATGTGTTGCTTGTTGCGTAACGATATATTGCGCTACGTCATACAGCCATTTCATCTTGTCTGCAAAGGCAGGATTGTGCTGTTTAGCATATTGATAGACGGCAACAATACCGACTGCCAATAAGACAATGTATGGTAATAATGAATTCAATAGATTAATAATTTGAGCCATTTTGAAATTTCCTTTCGACAAAAAAAGAACACTACTAGGTGTTCTCCAACTTCTTTATTAATTTTTCGTACTCATCTTCAATTTCTAAGCGCCTTTTTCGCTCTAATAGATAGTCCTGTTTAAAATTATCTCGTTCGATTTTTAGGTTTTTTATAACATCATCCGTGTCCTCCTTATGTGATGTGTGCGTCACAGCTAAAAAGGTAGCAGCTGCTTCGATTAGTGTCCCCAAAACATAGATTAGGCTAGTCACATCATGCACGCTACCACCTCTCTAACTTTGATATATACAATATAGGCACAATATTGAAATTACTGTTTCACCTATAACTGTTAAATCCATACGATACTCACCAGCTCCAAAAGCGTGTCCTAACTGTATGCCGATTAAAAACCACATTGTCCAAGCACCGACAATTAAAATAAACATACGCCAACCCCTATGTTTTTTAGTAAATAGAGAATCAAGCATAATTAAAAGACCTAGTAATATTATTGCTAGGTCTAGTCTTTTATCGTTCATGAAAAGCGTCCATTCTGGTGGCCAGAAAAAATAGTTTCTGTCTAAAAGCAAAGCTAGACCAATGGCTAAAATGGTGCCACCTGCTATGGTCTGGTCATGATTTTCATTGATGTTACTAAGCAGACTGCGCCACATAGTCATCACCTGTTATCTCTTTATAATCATCGCTAGTTAACCATCCTAACTGCACAAAATAAGCCACATCAGCTTTATCATACATCTGTGATTGATAAAACTGTGTGACTAGTGTTCTATAGATTTCATTAAGCATTAGTAGTACCTCCATCCTGTTTGCTATCGGTAGTGGTTGGAGCTTTAGGACTAGTGGCACTGCCGATTAGCTTCAGCATTTCAGCTTGCCCTTTAGCAATGCCGCTAAGGTCATCCTTGATTTCAGTATTGTCTTTGGCAGTTTGAGCATCCGATTGTTTTAAAGATTGAACCGATTTTTCAACTGCATTTAAACGGTAGCTGTTATTAGTAGCATCCTGCTCAAGCCACTGGTGAGTATGCCAGTCATACTTCGGGTTATTAAGACCTGTTGGTTCACTGACAACAATTGGCCATACGTCATGGTCATATTTTCTTGTTAGTAAAATAGGCTCGCAGTCGACAGCGTCGATGCCATCGCATGACTTGTAAGCAACCTGTACTCCCATGCTCCCAGTAAAGATGCGCTGCTTTAAATCATTGGCTACATTCTGCCAATTTTTCTCTGTATTTTCTGTATTATTAGTTGTTTCGTCTGCCATTGTTAATTTCCTTTCTTGACTAGATTAATAATTTTAGTAATTAAAAGTTCGTAATTAAAATTTCTATAAACATAATAAATATTCCCATTATTATCAACTGTTAGCCGTCCGCTGGTTGCATTGCTATCATTAATAATTCGGCTATTGTATATTAGTGTGTTGTCTGAGCTGATTTTAAACAAATCAGTCAAGACTTTATTATTAGGGGTATTGGAAAAAGAAATCCCATACAGATTTTGCTGATAATCAATACATCTCAAACTAAAATTATAACTTGCTGTCCCCATATTCATAATTTTTGTTTGCTGTTTAGTATCGATGTTGTATTTAAAGATTCCTTCACTAGAAGATAAAATAACGTTGCCTAGATTATCTAAAATAGAACTATCTATTGTATTATTAGATCCAATTTGTGTAGCTATAAGAAATGTAGAAGTTCCCTTTTTCATTTGATACAGAGAGTTACCATTAGTAAAGTAGATGTTTGGACATGTTTCAGTTGTAGCAAGATTGTTAACATTAAAACTAATCAGAAAGCCAGGGTTGAAAAAGTCACTATTTATTAATTTTTTATCAACTTTATATATACTATTGTTCACTGAAGATTTCCGACTAGATATGTATAAATACGTTTTGTCAAAAGTAAAACCAGTAATATCATCGCTAATATATGCATTGACCTTAATTTTATTTATGACATTGCCGCTGGTATCCAGGTGATTAATAATAAGACTCTGGTCAGTGTCAGTCTGATTTAAATATGCTAGTTGTGCTAAATAGATATTATTATCTTGATCAATACATATTTTTTGTGCGCCAGAAAAAGCTTTTCTCCATAATAAAAGCCCATCAGCACTTATTTTATAAACAAAACTTTGAACAGCTATATAAATATTATTGTCTTGATCCATAGCACAATCTGTCGGAAAGGATCCGATAGACCCAAAGTTTTTAGTCCATTCCACCTGAGGTGCGCTAGGCAATGTTTCCCAGCCTTTAGACTGATAGATCAACGCATTTTTAAGATAAATTTGCTGAACGACCCTTTTGCCCATAAAAACGTTATCTAAGCTCATTTAACCACCACCTCGTATTCGCTAATAATAAAGTACATGGTCATTGGATCATAACTAGTTAATGCCTGGTATTGTGTCAACGTGCCAGTCCATGACTTCATTGCACTAAGTGCATTGCTGGTTATCTGGTTTTGCATGTTTTGAATATCGTTCTTAATCCCAGACACGTCAGGTATTGGCACAGCAACATTGCCCTTGCTGTCCGAAGCAATTTTATTAACGGTTAGTGGCCGCTTATTAATTTCAGCTTCTAACGGAGATAAATCAGGAGCAGGTACAGTAATATTAGCAATGCCCTTATCATCTGGGCTAACAGCCGTACCACCATTAACGCTGATTTGTTTTAAAGTGCTATAGATGTCTTTTAGGTTTGTGAAACTTACAGTGTAATAAGCATTAGAGCCATACTGATAACCAGCTCTGTACCAGCACTCAAAATTAAATTTTGTTGCTTGGAACATGAATTGTTGGAAATAGTTCAACGTGTAGCCGGGGTTTTCACCTTCCAGAACGGACATATATGTCTTGCCATCACTCCGATAGCCGTTGGGTATGTCACTTTTAGCGAAATTAAAACCATTTTTTGAAAAATAAATCCCTGGTTCTGTGAGTGAATCAGGGTTTGTTTTATTATCAACTTCTAATGGGTTAGCAATGGTATGAATTTTGCCTAAATCTATGTCATTTGCAACTTTGAAGAAGTCTTCTTTACTTGTCGCATCAGCTTTGGTGCGCATGTATGTTAGGCTCCCTTGACCGTAGTCGCTAATGTAGACAATCTGTTCATACGTATTTGCACCATTCCACTTTGGCACGTCAAATATCCAACCATATAAATTGCCTTGCGTTGGGTCAAAGCCTGCCATTGCGCCATCTGACTGCAATTGACAGCCTAGGAACTTGCTGATACCCACTGTGGAAAAAGTATCAAGATTAATCTTTGTATTATAGATATTATTGCCACTATCGCTATTTAGGGCCACCAAATTTTTAATATCGGTATTAATCGTTTGATGAAGCATATTAATGTCAGTATCAATCTTATTGAATAGGTTAGCAATATCCTCCTTTTGCGGCAACGCTTGAACTGCCTTAGTTAGTTCTTTTTGGGAAACTACACCATTGTCAGTAACATTCACAGTGACATTATCTTTCTGACCAACTACAACAAACAGAGTTAAATTGAATTTGAACAATACCTTATCTTTAAAATCAGGCATCGTTTCAGGCTCAACTGCAGTAGTTAATGAGTAAAGAATCTCTTTGTCGCTGCCATCTTCTTTAGCAAATAAACCTATGGTATTGATATTGTAGCCAGTGGATAAGTCCTTATTATTAAAAATAAGCTCTGTCCCAATGACAATGCTTTTATCTTGAGCAGAATCTGCAACATTATTAATCTCGCCATACTGCATCAAGCTAGGCAGTGCTGTTAACTGTTGCAATTCACTGATACTTTCATCTGCCAATTTTTCAGTAGACGTTGCCGCCCTGGTAATTGTGAACTTAGTTTTTCCTGAGCTGGCTTTTGCAGCCAAATCAAGACCTGCGTTAGTTAATATTGTTTTATTGTATTTCGACAAAATTTAACCCCCCCTTTCTAATTAATAAACTGAGAAACGTTGGCTTGCACTGCAGTTGTTGCTTTTAGCCAATTGCCCAGACCAACTTTAAAGTCGTTGCTAATTTCAGCTCTGTTCAATGCTACTCTAATTTCATAGATCATGTTGGCTGGCAGATAGATGTTAAGCAGGTATTTAATGTTTTCAATTTGACTGCTATTAATTTCGGCACTTTTAGCTTCAACGATTGCATCCCTCTGAATAACTGTGATTGTCGCAGGTATTTTAAGTGTCGCAAATAAATCACGTAAGTAGTCAATGGTAATTGGTCTTGGAGGCAAAAGTCGCATCAGCACTTTGTTTTGTCGTGACGCTAAATCATCACTTGGAGCAGGTTTAATCCCTACCTGATCTTCAAAAACAGAAATCCCTTTCGCATCTGTTTGTGTGACAAATTGGTTTAAAAGCAGCCGTAATTGTTCACTTTCTGCTTTGTCTAAGACGTTTCCTTGTGCATTCATAATTGCCTGCATTTCGTAGACATCATTGTAATAATCAGGAAGATAGTCCATTAAATTGTTAGCCATCAAGCACCACCTCCCCTAAAACTGGCAGTTGTGAAGTCTGATTATCAAACACAAGGGCAATGTCTTGATCAGAGCCATTTAATGTTGGAACTGACGCATTGATTACCCCGTTAACCATCATTATTTGAGATAGGATTTTGGAGCGATAAATTGTTTGAGAGTAACCTCGCCCAGTTTTAGCATCAATGTTGTTCCAACTTTGCCGTAGCAACTTAAAATACTCATCGATGGCGGTTCTAATCTTAGCTTTAACTATATCGATTCCATGCGTGCCATCAATATTGACTGTTGCTGCTATATTAACCGTCAAAGGTGTTGGTGCAACAACAGTTACTTGATGGTCGATTGGAGCCAAGCCATAGCCCTGACTTTCATTATCTGTGGGATCAATGATGTTTTTAACCTTTTTGACTAAATCGGCACTAGCTGGCATTAAGTTATTGTCAACAATCACCAGCTTTACTGTGCCTGCACCATTCCAGACTGGATAAACCTGCCCTGCTCCAACTTCGCTAATTTTGCTGAGCATTGCCAAATAGTCGGTAATGTTGCCACCGTAAGCAATCCAGTCATCCGCTTTAAGCAGTCGGTCACGCAAGTGGTCATCTGTTTCTTCATCACGAGCAGGAGCCACTATCTCGGTTATTTCTGCCCAAGAAAGAGTGTCGTTGCTAGTTACTGGCAGTATCTGCCCAATATAAGAGTTGGCTGTTGTTCCTGGGTCATCGGCAGTTAATTCTCCGGTTAAATCATCATTGATTTTCTGAACAGTATAAAAAATAGGCGTTTCGCCAATACTGGCAAATTGGTCGCCTATTTGAACGTTATTAATTGAATTGCCATCGGAATCTAAGAATTTAGCCTTAACTTCCGTTTGCGTTGCCGTATATCTGGCTGTGCCGTGTTCGGCTGCCCGATAATCTAGAAATTGTCCCTGAGCTGTTTTGATGTATGTTTGTTTAATAATATTTGCACGTGTTAGAGATTGTTGGGCCATAACCATAGCTGCAGGCGCCAGTGCATCATAGATAACTGAGCCTTCTCGCTGGTCAATATCATCTGGAACATAATCCAGCATTAAATCAAGCCAGTAGCCATAATCTTCCGCCATGTAGCTCTCAGCTAACTCATCTGGTGTCATCCACGCTCACCTCACTATCTATATTAATATTGCCGTACACCGTAACGCAGGTGCCTTTAATTTCTAGGGTATCTCGGCTTACTTCATTAACTGTGTCAATATCAACTTCAACCACTCGATCATCAGCTAATAATGCCTCTTTAATCATCCTTTCAGCTTCTACTTTCGCATAGCCCATGTCTTTACCAATTAAATCGTTTAAATCATTGCCGTACTGATCGGAGTAAATGGGATATACTAGACGCTCTGTTTCCAGTATTTTGTCGACTGCCTGAATCATGGCTTGCTTTTCATCAACTTTTCCACGAATGCGTCCATTTTCAATCTTAAAAGTTAGGGTAGGTTCATCATCCAAAGTCTCATCATCATCGCCATCAGTGTCAATATCGGTATCTTCCAATTCGGCACTCTCATCGTCCATGTTGTCATCGTCAGTCACAATAATATTGTCATCATCTTCCATGCTATCCCTCCTCTCTCTCAAATAGATAAAACTGCTGACCACCATCCATGCGAATCATGGTTACCTTGTCGTTCTTTTTTAAGCTATTGTCAAATTCCATATCTTTAAAGGTTATTTTTTCGTTTTTTATGACATCACTGCCATTAATAGTTGCTTTACAAGGTAATTTGAATTTGCCTATGTGTTTGCCTAACACAATGAAGTTATCGTCAATTACCATGTTATTAGATAACTGCACCTTCAACGGCTCCGTGCTAATAACAACTCCATAAACAACATCCGCATAATCACTGTCCTGACCGCCGCGGCTTTGTAGCATCTTAATTAAGCGTTCTCCAGCCATGAAGCACCTACTTTCATTGTAAGATGACACATGTAATCAGTACCAAATTCATGTTCAGCCTTTAATATCGGGCAATTCTTCAAAGTCTTATTAATATCGTTAATTTTAATCGTCACGGCATTACCTGCAACAAGGTCAACGTTTCCAATACAATCAACGGTTAATTCTTTGTTGGCACGATTACGCTTGCGCAGCTCATCTTTTGCCTGCTTAACCATCTGTGCATGGTTAGCCTTATTTTTCTTATTAACAGTAACCTGCAATTTGCCCCATTGCTCCGTTGATTTACCCTTGGCGCTAGTAGACTTAAAACTAGTACGCTTAGGGTCGTCTTGCTTAGCAGTGGCGGATTTTGACTTAGACTTTTTCGTGTCTTTCTGAATAACTTTAACTACATTTGCTGTGTCGTTAATATCGACTGCATAAGAAAAACCCGTCATTGCGGACTTGCTGCCTATTATGATTTTTAACTTCTTATATGGCGCCCTTCGTAGCTCAACCACATCGTAATTGCAATACACATAATACATGTGCTTAGTGGCGCTCAAAGTTTTAGTAATGGCACTTTTAAGCATGTCGAAGTAAGTCTTACCATCACATACTTCAGCCGACACTTTATGCTTTGGCTTATTAACCACTTTATGCTTAATTCCAGCGCGTTTGCAGACGTTGTTAAAACGGTCAGCAATTGTACCTGACTGCCAGACGATTGAGTCTTGGTTTTTTAGATAGCGTTCCTTGTCATAACAGGTCACGCTAACCGTATTGTCTTCTTTGACTTCATACTTAAAAACATAACCGTAAAAGATTTTATGGTGCTCCCAGCGAAACTTGATGATGTCTCCCGTATAAGGAATAATCGGATGTATTTTCTGAATTAAGTCAAATGACAACTCACTGGCACTAAAGTTAAGATCTGTCGTCCATTTAACATTAGAAACTACTTCACGCAAATCGTAAGTGGTTCCCTTACCATTCTTTTTAGACTTGCGGTACAGATTGCTTCTACGCACTAACTTAAAAGTCGTTATCATGCTTTCTTCACATCGCTTTTCTTAACCCAACCTCTAGCGACACCGTTGATACCAACACAAATAGGATACTTATGCCCCGTGGCAATGTTAATTACTTGGCGCTTGGCATTTTTCTCATAGACGCCTGCTCCATTGCCGTTCGAATCTAAGTGTAAACGTCCATTAACTATTACGGTAGAATGAATGCCAAACTTTTTAGGTGGCGCAATTCGCTTTTTGCCTTTTTTAGCTTTCTTCTTTTTCTTTTTTGAAGTTGTTACTTTAGTCGCCTCAAATTCGCGGTATTGCTTAAGTTCGAGCGTGTATTTGTATTCTTCATCAAAGCCGTCTTCGAAACCATAATTAAAACTGGCAATGGTCATGCACATACTTATTTTAGTTGTCGCTACAACCAGCCTAATTAATCCTTTTGCTTTCTGGATTTTCTTAATCCAGTCAATGTAATAATCAGGTTCTTCAGGCTGATCATCTGCTAAGTAGGTTGTTTTATACTTTGGAAAAACGGAATCAATAGTAATTCCCACTAACTTCAAATTACCTAGTCGATTTACTTCGCCCAGATTGACCACTGTCTGGCTCTGGTCATCGTTTTCATAATTTAGCTTTAGTTCGGCCGGGTTGACTGGTAGTTGGATAGTCTTACTTGTTTTGTAGCTCGTCAAAAAGACGCCAAAGCCGTCCATTAATATCACCTCTCTAACTTAATGATTTTTCATTCTGAGCAATTAGTCTATTTTCAATCGCTGCTAAAATTGTATCAGCGTCATAGTCCGCATTGCCTGTACTGTTAATTTGAATAGCGCCACTTTCGATTGTGACTGTGGAACTACGATTGTCATTACTGGTAGCACTATTGCCAAACCTGGTGTTAATTAGTCCACCGGGTTGTCCTGAACCGTTAATATTAGCATCATAATCAACGCCTATTGCATCAGGTGTAGCGATGGCAATCATGGCCTCACTGGCACTAGCAATAACTCCTTGTGTGCTATTCATACCAACCGCCATACCTTGACCAATAAAGCCACCGATTTCAGCAAACAGCCTAGATGGTGAATGAATTTTAGCCTTAGCACGTGCTGCTTTGTCTGCCTGTGCAACTAGTGCATTAGCAGCTGCGGCCACAGCTCCAAGTTGAGATCGCATACCGTCAGCTAAACCTTGCCCAATCATTGTGCCGGCATTATACATTGGTCCAGTCCCTGATCGTGCAATAGCTGCAGCCTGATTAATTGCAGATCGAACACTTGCCAAAAATGCACCCGTTTTAGCTCTGCCAATCTTAGGACCTGGGATAGTCTTCAGTTTTGGCATTGTTGGTTGTGGCACTTTAGGCTTCGCCACTTTGGCATGCAAAGTTTTAATTTTTGGCACTTTTGGTGTAGGCACCTTAGGTCTAGCTACCTTAGCATGTAATGTCTTAATCTTTGGCCTTTTTGGAGTTGGTATCTTAGGTTTAGCTACTTTAACTTTAATTGGTTTTGAGCCAATTTGTGATAGAAGTTTCTTCTTAGCTGTTGCAGCTGATGAGGTGTCAACTTTGACTTTCACTTTAGTTGCATGTTGCTGAAATTGATTCAAAAAGTTTTTACCTGAAAACTTAAATTTTTGACTTGATTTACCTTTAGAAACTTTGGAATTAAGCTGGTTTTGAATTTTTGCTAAAGATGCTGGATCTGCTGTGTAATAGATTGGCAATTTGGTTTTATTTTTCTTGAGTTGAGCTTTTTGCGCACTAACATTGTTCATATCTGCAATAGCCTTATTGTTATCTACTACCCCTTGCGACTTTATTTCGTCTAAGCTTGATTTAGTTTTTTTTGCTTTCAAATCAACGCCTTGCAGTGACGCAATGGTGTTCTCAAGAGTTGTATTATCATTAATACGACTTAGGCTGTCTCCAATTCCCTGCAGATCTCTTAGGACACTATGTGAAGCATTTCTGGTATTGCTAAAGTTCCAATTACCAGTGAAAACATCTTTTATTGCATTTCCCACAGTACCTAAAGCATCAATAAAGCCACGAATAAAATAAATATCAGCTGCTAATATGCTTACTAAATGTGCAGCTCTATCAGCCACTAACGACAATGCAATGGCAATGCTATAGATTGACATAATACTAATTCTGCCGATAACTTGACCGAAAACTGATAATGCGCCACTAGCTGGTTCTAGTGCTTCTCCTAAACCGCTAAACGCAGTTTGCAAAGGCTCTAATACAGATCCAAAATTGCTAAACAAGTTTTGCATATTATCTCTGAAATTCCAGATATTCTTTTGCCATGCGTAAACTGCTCCTGCTATTAAGATTGTTATCCCAGCAATTATTAAACCGACTGGTCCAAGTGCTGCTGTTATTGCGTCACCAAGTCCACTAAAAGCTGTGGGCAAGGTCGTGCTAAAGAAATTGACAAGATTGCCCATACTTTCTTTAGTCCTGTTAACAAAACCAACTATCTCAGAAGCTGCATTAAGTGCCCCTACTGCAATTTTAAAGGCAACAAAAGCTGTGGCTAAAGCAGTAATTGCTGTCGCTAAGCGTTGTAATTGACTGGGGCTTAACCTGCTAATTATTTTTAGTCCAGCTGCGATTGCCACTAGTTTTAAGCCATTAGTACCAAATTTTAGGGCTAAGAAAGCAACTCCTAGAGCTTTAATCGCACTAGGATCAATTTTAGAAATCGCTTGTATTAAATTGGCGATTCCCTGAGCCATACTTAGTGCAAACTTACCTACTCTTTGTCCAATATTAGACAATAAGTTTTTTAGACCTGACTTATTAGTTAATTTTGAAAATATTGTGGATAAACTGTTTGCGTTCTTTTCTAATAAATTAAAATAATCTTTTTTTCCGAAAGAACTTGTAAATCCTTTAGTAAAACTAATGATTCCTTTTTTAACGCGAATAATGTCATCAATTAGCCTATCCGCAAACTTTTTGAAGTTAACTTTGCCCAATTTATCACTAAATTTCGTGATTTCCTTAATTATGATGTCACTAAGCTTTTTAAATTGTGGCTGAACCTTATTAGCAAGCGTTTCTTTAAGTCCAGCTAACGCTTGCCCAACAGTTTTATATTGCGTAGCCATTTTTGAAAAGTTCGCATTAGTACCTGTTTTGGCAACAGCACTTAAGAATTGATCAGTTTTGATAGTACCATCTTGGACATTTTTTACTAACTGTCTCGAAGACATTCCCATAGCCTTTGCGACAGCAGCCATACCTGCCGGGGTCTGATCTAGCATTAATTTAAAGTCCTGCCACTGTATCATTGGCTTTGCGGCCATTTGAGTGGCTTGTTGGCTGAGTGTCTTCATCGCTTGCTTAGGATCGGTAGCCGCAGCTGCTAATCCACCAAAGCCCTTAACTAACTGAGTCGTGTTTTTCGTGCCGACCGCTGCTAATTGGCTATAAGTTGATGCCATGTCGGACGAGGAGTATATGGTATCTTGGGCAAATTTTTGCAATGACTTTTTGGCTGCATTTATTTCTGCTGGGCTTTTACCCATTTGTTGCATGTTACTTTCAAATGTTGACCATGCAACAGTAGAATTGTTTAGTTCTTCAATTAAGGACGTTATTCCAGTTCTAGCTAAGCTAGCAGCATGATTGATCATACTGCCAAATACAGAGCCTGCATTGAGATGACGGAAGCCTACTTTCGCTTTATTTGCACTATTACTTAAGGCTGTCATGCCATTGCTGCCACTATTGAGCGTTGACTTTAGCCTGTCACTGGCTGCAACGCTCCGCTGTATGCCTGAATTAAATTTATTTAACACATTGCTAAAGGCATCATTAAGCCTTAAGGTGCCACTAATTGTTGCCATCTTTACCCTCCTTTCTATCTGTTTTTCTTAGCTTCACGCTTAGCCTCTTTCTGAGCTTTATCTTCAGCTTGAACTTTAATATCAATGGTAGCTTGTACTAATGCTTTTTCCTTAAGTGACAAGCCTGCATACTGCTTAGGTGTCCAGTGATACTCGTTAATGCAGTAGTAGCAATAATTAAAGTCCCTGTTGGACTCAATTAGTTTTTTGCTCGCTCAACAAAATCACTCAATTTGTCAATTTCAAAGCCAGATATTTTCTGAATGTCTTCCAATAGATCGCCATATTCACCAGCTTTCGGAATCATTTTCCTTAATAATTTAGCTGGCTCAGCCAGACATCCCCAACTCTTTTGGAGCTTTTCATCATGCAGGTCAGGTACTACGACTGACTTCTCAATTAACAGATCAACGAATTTGTCGTTATCAGTTTTTTCTATTTCTTGATATGTTTTCTTGTTAATTAGCTTTCGTGTGGCTTGTTTTTGTAACTGGTCGAATTCTTCAGATGTCACACTTTGAATAACAAAAGGCTTCTTATAGCCCGTAATCTTAACTTCCTTTGTGGTCCTTTCTTGCTTAACGTTTTCTGCCAAAAAATCGCTTACGTTATATTCTTTACTTACAGTCATTTTTCATTTCTCCTTATAAATCAAAACCAGTAAATGGTGTAACTAGGTTTACTTGTTCGAACGTAAAGTCTGATTTCCATTGCATAACGCCATCGTCAGCCTTGAAATCGGCTAGTGGCACTTCGTCCAAGTTGACTTCGCCTAGATGGATTGTCTGTGTCCCTGCCTGACTAGTTGGGTCGTTAATGGTAAACGTCACTTCAAAGTAAAGGTCTTTGCCACCTTGTACATAGGGCAAAGCATACTTAGTCCAGTTTGAACTGATTAAATAGCCACCAAGCGAGCCAGTGCCTTCAACGGAAGTAACCTTCTTGTGCTTCCAGCGACTGCCCAATGTCTGCACATCTTCTTTGTTCTTTTCAAGTTTTGCGCTGAATTCGTTGCATTCAATTAACGGAATTACCTTGCCATCAATTGTGACGTAGACCTTGGCATCTTTGGTGGAAATTGTGTCACGGCCATTTAAAAAACTGCCAACTGTGCTTACTGTTTCATCCATTTATTTTTACCTCCTAATTATTGAACAACCATTGTCACGTATAGTTTCTCCATCGAATCCAATGGTTTTACTGCTAGGTTAACGAGAATTGAATCACGGTCATTACCAGTTTCTACCGAAATATCATCTTCCTTGAAATCACTAATTACATTCGCATCTGCTAAACTTTGCAGGTAGCTTACACGGTTAGCTTTAAACAAATCACGTCCAGTTGAACTGTTAGTAATTTTTCCAATAAACATATCTTCAAATGTCCGCTTAGTGTTTGTAACAATCGTGTCCATTGTTCTAACTACACGGTTCTTACTAAAGAATACTGGCTTTTCTGCTGTTACCTTTGTTAAGGAGTTAATATCTTGTTCAATTACAACAGTTTCATTGCGTTTTGTTGTAAAAACTATTTCGCCATTTTCCAAAGGCTCAATAGTTCTGTCATTGCTGAATTTCGGATATGCGCTAATTGCATCTGGATATTCAACGTAGGTCAATGATTTGGCTGCATTTGCAGAACTTGATGCTCCTGCAAAGAACCCTGCAGCTACTGTGGCATCTAGTTCAGTACCGTCTTCCAACACAACACCATTTGCTACGGTAGAAATACCTTCATAATTAACCTTGTCACCCGTATATGGAACAACACCACGTACTTTGATGTCATTGTCCTCCCGTAAATGCTTAATCTCATCAACCAATTGCTTATGTATCGGGCTATCAATTGGGAAACCAGCTGTAGTGGCTACATCGTAGTCTTCGGTTTCAAGTGCATCATTTAATAAATCGCTAATGTCTACTGGCGTAGTAGTTCCGCCTGTCAAATCAACAGTCACATCATGCTGTAAATCAGCTAATGGATTAAGGCTCGTTGGTTTAACAATTGGTGCCTTAGCATTGTCATCACTGTCCTTAGTGTCAGGACTTGTTGGTGTTGTTCTGTCAGTCAATTTAACAATAATATAGTCATTTGACATTAGTGTTTCTGGCTTATCCACATTAATATCCTGTTGATCAACAATCCTACTGCCTAACAAAGTTGATACGATCACCTTGCTATCGCTTTTTTGTACAGTCACATGTAAATTATTGCCAACTGTGCCAGAATATTTAGCAGTGAATGCCCATGGTAATGACTCATCGTTGGCTGTAGCCGCAACACCATCATTGTTGTTTAACAATAAAACTGTATTCGCACCTTTAAGCACTTCATGGAGCGTTTGCAGTTCAGGCTCATCAATATCATGCCCAAGCAATGCTTTAAAGTTTGAGTCACTGTTTAATTTAATAATCCCTTTAGCGCCCCAATTTAGCTGAGTGCCAACTGGTAGTAATGTCCTTCCAATATCCGTACCATTATTGTTATTGCCTTTACCGACAACGTTAAAATAGGCACCGGGACGGCGTTTATTTTGTGTTTTCCAACTCATATAATTTGTCCTTTCACTTCTTCATTGTTTAATTTAATTTCATCTTTTTTATCCGGGTAGAATCTACCCCATATTTCAAACTGATAAACCAGCGTGTTGTCTTCTTGTTGCGTAACCTGTATATGCCTTAACGGAGCAAAATTTTTTAACTCTAATAAACCGCTCAGAAGATAATCTTCCACTCGCTCCATACCCGTTTTAGGATGGTCTGGATCAGGAAAATAGATTACCTGATAGGCATACTTTCGATATTGCCTGTCAAACAATTCAGGCGCCGAACTGGTATCAATTTTCTCAATAAAAAAAGACGGCTCGTTAAATCCGTCTGCTTGATTTTCTGTGTAGATGATTGCATTAGGGAATAACTGTGCTATCTCGTCAGCAATACGTTCAATGATTGTCAATCTTACAACCTCCTTAAAATGTCATCCATTACTGGCGTAATCAGCTGTGGAATTTGGTTAGAAGTTTGCTTAGTGGCCTTCTGCAGAAAATGCTGACCAGGTACCCAGCTTGCCTTTAACTTCTTACCAATAGCTGGCACATATCTGCCTGGTGTCTGTCTATACCCATTTTCCACAAATGAAGCGTAGTTTTTGCTGTTGCGTAATTCCACTGAAATATCTGTCCCACTAAAAAAAGGACCTTTAAGTTCCCAGCTACGTCTTAGATCCCCAGTTTTAATCGGTGTATTAGCTTCCGCATTGCGCTTATAGGTTTCCCCAACATTCTTAACGCTGTTTTTGACTTCATTTTTTAGCTGACCACCTGATATTTGGGTATTAACATGTTTTGCAAATTCTTCAAACTGGCTATTGTCAAGGTCTCCAAATGTACTCATGCTTTTTCATCCCTTGTCATTGCTATTTCTTGGTGGCTCACATAACCAGAGTAACCCTTACTACTGCGTTTATATTTGGTAGTTTTGCCATTAACATCAGTTACAATAATAGTTGCACCTGCTGGCACATCTATTCCTGTTCTGAGTAGTAACGTTGCGTCATACTCGTCAGAACCAAAGAAAGACTGCTCACTGGCTTTTAATCCTTTGAGTATAACCTTAGCTGGTTCATCTGAGACGACCGTCACAGGCTCACTCGTGGTTATGTGGTGTTCATTAACTACCTTCTTGGTAGCCTGAATAGTAACCTTGTCAGTCCATAACATCGGGGCTATGTCTTTAAGCCTATTAAATGCGTCGATCATTGGGGAAGCCTCCGAAAATGGATTAAATTACCGATAAAGTCATTGGTAACTGGATTAAGTTTTTGCACTTGGGCAAAAATTTCAGCAGGTGATCCGAAGTTAACCGATACATCGCCTTCACTGATTGAATTGACTACATAACTGTTAGAACCAGGCCAGCTGTGCGTCTGAATTAATTGCAAACACATTGCCATGATAGTGCTATCTATTTCTGGAGGCAATTCATCAACAGGTATATTGGTAAAGTTGGCCACTGATTGAATTACTCTGTCTACACTAAAATTAATCAGATCATCGTTTGCCTTGTCACCTAAAAATTGGGTGACCTTATCTTTAATCTCCTTTTTACGTTCGTCATTCATTTTTACTTCCCGCTTTTAGTTGTTGACTTAGTTGATGGCGCTTGTGAAGCAACTTTGTCTGCAATCACAAACTGAATGCCCGCAGTCTTAGTGTTCAGCAATAAAACGTCATTGTAAGATTGCTCGTAATAAAGGTAGTTGCCGTTATTAGCAGCACTTGGTGAATCAAAACCTGCAAAGCTATATTTTTCAGGGGCAATTTGAACACCGTTGTAAATGAGCATCATTTCAATTTGTTTAGAATCAGCGATAGTTTTAGCCCCGATAGTGAAATCATAAGCAGTTTCCATTAAATCGGAGGGGACTACAACAATTGAAACATCATCTAAGCTATACACTGTTCGATTTATATTATTCGGATCTTTTAATGTTAGTACCCTGTTAATAGAATCAGCGCGCTTTAATACTGCATTAATTCTTGGGGTTACGTACAAAAATCTATTTTTATTTGGAATACGAGCCTCATCAAAATCGATCATCATGTTATCAAATGCTGTTAATATGTTGTTTTCATCTAGTGTATCTGTATAGATGCCTTTATTCGAATCTTTAGTTTCTTTTTCTTTAAAAAGTCTACTAAACATATATTTATCCATCTCTGGCATTTTTTCATCCAAATTGAATTGACGGGTAATGTTAGCCATTGAAACGACATAATTAGTTTCATCTATATCTGAGGGATCTACTAAAGTGCTCCAATACCGTTCATTTTTTAATTCATATATATCCCAGTCATTACTGTAGTTAGCTTCGACAGCGTTAATTGTCCTTCTTTTTCTATCTTTTCGTCCGTCTAATATGGTTAACCTTGGTAACTTAATGTGATTAACGCCAACAAAATTTACTAAATTATTAGAAGGTGATTGCCATAATGCACTAGTATATAAATTTCCATCATAAAATGCTTGTTGTACCGACTTCTGGTATGTCTCGGCATAATTAACTGTTGCCATTATTTATATTTTCTCCTTTAAAAACATTAGTCATAGTGGCTACTGGATCAGGATCGGTCTTACCGCTACCACCTTGTGGTTGATACGGTTCTTTACTGCCCTGGTCGAATAAATAGCCATCTGATTTCTGCAATGAACTAATTTGCTCGTCTAAACCTTCAAGCTCGTCCTTATCGTTGAGTTTTACCTCGTCCAAATTCAGTAGAGCTTTAGCAGCCTTAGAATTGCGAACCTTTGCCTTGCCCAATACACTGTCGACTGCGCTATTAAGCTTTGTTTGTTGCAATTCTTTAGTTAAGTTGTCGGTGTCCTGTTTGTATTTGGATTGCAACTCTTTGAATTGATTAGTGAGTTCTTCATTATCGCCTGCTTGCTTTTTGAGTGTTTTTAAATCCTTGTCACGCTCTGCAATCTGCGACTGCAAAGATTCGTTAGTCTTATTCAATTCGTCAATCTTGGACTTTGAGTTTTCAACATCGGCGCCATGTAGGCTCATTACTTTGTCAATTTGTTCATCTGTTAAATTTAATTTTTTTAGTTCTTCACGTTTCATATTTGTTTCCTCTCTCGCTTTTTTTACGTGTGGCGAACACAAATCAAGGTATAAAAAATAAGCCTTTTTACGCCATGCTCAGGGCAATAAAAAAGCAGCTGTTAAGCTGCTTTAATAAACTTTAACTAAGCCAAAACTTTACTTCTTTTAAAGCTTCATACAATTTAGTCATGCTGGAGTTTTCAGACAAGAATTGTAAACCTTGATCAGTAATAGGGCTATCTTTTAGTATGTTAATTGTTAAAAAGCCCTGTGGATCTATTTCAAATGTTTTTTTATCAACATACCCTCTCTTTTCTAAATCACTTAAAACACTCACAAATTTATCTGAGCCAACACTATCAGCTATCTTTTTTATTTGATCAGGATTAATTTGTTCTACATTATCTCTACATTCTTTAAGATACTGCAAAATTTTAAATTCTATAGTTTCATAGCTGTTTTGGGACATAATATTTCTCTCCTATGCTGGTACTGCACTGACCACTTCTGAAATCCAAATATCTTGAGGATCGTCACCTGCAGCCATGAAGATTAGTTCAGGCTGATCATCGTCCTCATTTTCGATTTCTTCAACAAAAATAGTTTTCTTGCTACCATCTTTTAATGTAAATGTGACATTTCTTGCGCGAAAATTTGCAATTATTTCTGGTAAAGACATTTTATGTGGATCCATTTTTCAACCTTTTTAATCTAATTTGTCTGGCTTTCTAGGTGTAATATGTGCACCTTTATTTTTTCTATAGGAAATACGTCCTCGTTTAGTTGGAAATAATTTACCATTTATGTCTGACCATAAACCAATATATGATTCATGTTTAAACATAATCTGATTTTTATTAACGCTTTCGTTTTTCTTTCCATATTTGTCAATCAGCGATTGAGCTTCAGCAGGAGATATAACCAGTTCACTTAATGGTCGTTTCCGACCCTTTTTATAGTTATTAAATTCAGGCGTATCCCTTACATGTTTATTATACTGCTCTGCATTAAGTTCATTCCACTTATATTTTCTTTTATTTGTTATGTATCTTGAAGCTTTATTTACTTTATACACTTTGACTAGATTTTTACGCTGATTATCTATTTCTTTTTGCCATTCGTCAAAGGTCATGTTTTCAACATACATACTTTTGCCCGTTTCAGGATCACGAGCCCAGCGTTCAGAGCTATCGGGCAAACCTTCAATATATGGCATTGTTGTACATCTACAATATGGATATATTAACGGATAATTTAAACCTTCAACCTTATCTTTCAAGTCAAAGACTTTTAAATCTAGATAAGCGCACTCATCACATGTGTGTGATTCAAGCGTTGCTAAATATTGGTATTGGTCAACTTCTTCCTCTTTATATGCTTGAGCTGTAGCTGTCTCTGCTACATGTCCCATTTCAGTGATAATCAGTCTGTGTAATTGATAATCTTCAACGTCTTTCAAGCGTTGGCGCATCATCTTAAATATTTGCTCGTTAGAATGTCCTAAAACAGAACCACGTAAAAGTGCATCTCCTAGCTCATTCGGTAACACCTCGGTGTAGTTTTTCCAAATGCGTTTTGAAAAATCACTGCCTCGCCATGGCTTATGCACAATCGCTTTTACCTAATACTCATTTACGTTGGCAAAGTTGCTAGATAATTTAGCCTTCTCTATTTGCGTTAAATAGATGCTGTGCATGTAGGTTTGTTGATACTGGTTAGATAGACTATTCTCTATTTTATCGGTCTCTGAGGTCGCGTATTGAGCTAACAGGCTAGTTAATTGCTCGTCTATGTTTTCAAGCTTTGATAATTGGCTTTGAAAATATTCGGCATCTAGTTCTCTATCAAATCCGCCAGCTTTTGCCTTAGCTCTAAACTCTTTTAGTGTCATGTGCCAGTCACGTGTGCCGATAGTTGACAGTATTTTACGAGCATCTTTAATAGTAATTTCCTGATTAGATGCATATCGCTTTAACCAATAGTCGACTTCCTGCTCCAATACCTGCTCAACTTCTTTTAAACGAGCACGCATTGCTGTTTCATATTCAGCAGTATTCTGCAACTGTTGCTTTTTTTCAAAAAGAAAACGACGTTTCCAATAATTAACCTCTCTCTTGGTCGTCATTATTGTCACCACCGTTTAGAATGTCAGGCTTGCCATATTCATCATTACGGTTTTTAACATCTTCCTGTTGGTCTTTCATCTCTTGTTGCCAGTCTTCAACTATTGGGTTAGCCTTAGCGATTGCTTCTTTGCTCGTCCAATTTGCCAACTGAGCAACCACTTGCGCTTTTTCAACGTCATTTTGAATTGCTGTTCTAGTCCAGGTTTGTTCGATTGGTCGACTATCTGCGTCTGGCACATGTAGCCAGTTCATAATTGCACGAACAAGTTCTGTAAGAGCGTCCCTGAAATATGCTTCCGTTTTAGCTGCTTTTAATTCCAAATGTGAATATAGCATCTTAATGGCTGTTCCTGTGGCATTGTTCGTTTTAAAATCGGTTGGATCGATACCCTGGGCATGTACAAAGATGTTTGTCTTAGTAGTCTCAAGCATTGAATTTCTTGCTTCAGTAGGAATATCAATTGCCATCTGGTCTACTCCTGATGCATCAGCATTGCCCAAATTTGCGATTTTAATTGCCTTATATTTTCGCAAGTTTTTTCTGAATTCATCGAAATCTTGACCATCATAGTTTTTCAGAATTAAAAACACCTGCTGAATATCATCCAAGTCATTAACATAGCCATTATAGATTTTGTCATAGACATCAATTAGGCCCTTGTAATGATATAGATCAGGTTGTTGCTCTTTATTTTTGGGAAAGGCTATAAATGGAATACGACCTAGACCATGATGGTTGACACTTGATGTACCAGTTTCAGCTCCAGTTGCTGCGTCATAAATTGTAAATCTATCGTCCAATGGTTGAAGATCGGTAAATTGCTCATCTCTCGACCTGAAAGCTGTAACCGTCTGTTCGTCCCAATATTCATGTACCCAGGAATATTTTGCGGTGTCTGGATTTAGCTCTTTATATGAGCGTCTCAGTGCCACTAGCTTACGGTTTAAATCAGTTGAATATATCGGGGTTATTTGGTCAGGTGGTACAATTGCATATCTAAATTGTCCGCTTTCATCTATCCAGTAGTGTAACCAAGCCACACCTGCATTAGCTGCATCTACCACTAGCTCATTCAGCCTTAAGCCAAAATTGTCACCAAGCGTATTTTTAATTTGCAGGTTGAGCTTATCATCATCAACGTCTATTGTCGGTGGTTTAGTTGCTAGATATCCTGCCTCTTGGTCAACAAGTAACTGGTGGAAATTAGAACTTACCCTATTGTCAGCAGCTCTAAAAGGGTTTTTGCTTTCCTTACCAGCATCTTCTTCTTTTGTTTTAGACTCGCCATTGTTCTTCAGAGTAATATCATTCTCATTTAAATAATATCTTTTTGACGTGCTGAATTTAGATATAAACTCTGACCGTCTTGCCTGCGTGTTTTGCAAAAGTTTTTTCATCGCTTCTACTTCCAAGGTTCGAAACCTCCTTTCTGAATTAATCTTTCAAGTGCATAACGTGTAGCGTCCATTGTATGATCATTGCCGTCTGGATAACCCGATTTATAGTTACCGTTCAAGTCGAGCTCAAACTCGTACCCAGTAAATTCTCTCCATGCATCCGGACACCTTTCAGGGTCAATGACTATCTCGCGCAAATCTTCTAGCCACTTGTAACCATGATCTCTTGAGCCTTGACCTTTTCGAGCACCGTAAATGTTCAAGCCTAGGTCACGATATTCTGCTATTGTTCCCGGGGATGCTGAATCTGCAATTACCGGTTCATTCAATGGGTTACGCTGCTTAATCATTTCAACTGCATCACGATTCTTTAAACCTACTCTTTCGAATTCGTCAAAAATAAAAATACGGCGTCTAGCCGCATCCCAATATATTTTTACGTAAGCTGTAGGGTCGTGTGCAAAACCGAAGTCTAAGCCATGATATACTTTGTCAAAAGCTGCAATTTCATTATCAGTAATGGCACGTGTTGTGATATTGTTGAACACTTCCGCGCCAGTACCAGTTACTTCACCTAGATACTCGTGACGATATGCTTTCTCGTTGTCCTTTTTCAACTGCTCTGCATCTGCTAAGAACTCAATACCAAGCCAAGACTTAGGCACAGAACGATAATCGGACAAGTTAACCAATGTATCTTTACGCATCTGTTCCTGGTCTACTGCCTGATTAACCCAATTAGATTGTCTAGCTGGTGGGTTATAGGAGTAAAAAGTAATGATACCTGAGCCACCACGGCCTAATGACTGGTTGATTGATCGGATTTCTTCCATGCCTTTAAACTCTGTCACTTCTTCGAAGTGCTTAAACTTGGTGTAGCCTTGGCGGAACGTCTGCGACTTAATCTTACGTGGATCGTCTGCGCCCTTGAATCTAATCTGTTGCCCGGTTGGCTTAAACGTTAATTGCATCGGGCTAACAGACGATTGCCAGTATTCGTCAACGTGTAAAAGGTCTATTGCCCATAAATACTGTTCGAAAACCGAATCACGTAACGTGTTTGCCACCTTACGCAAGACAATAGCATTAGCATTTTTATCTTGCATCACACCAAGAACAATCATTATTGAAATAAAAGAGGACTTGGTGCTGCCACGTCCCCCTTTTAGCCAATAATTAGCATGTTTTTTGTTGTTAACGTCCCAAAATAGGTTATAAAACGCAGGTGAGATGTTATCTTTAAGACTTACTTGCATCTTTATCCTCCTTTGGAACGTCAAAATTGATGTTTACCGTCGTGTCATCAGAATTATCTGATTCCAATCGATCAGCTTGATGTTCAGATATACGTGCTTCAGCAATAGCTTTGCGCAACTTAGCTTTATCTAAATCAGGTGAACCAACATCTGAAAATAACCCTGCTCGTTTAAATACAGTTTGAATCGCTTGCAACTTAACCATTTCTGATTTTCCATGTTTAATCAACTTAATTAGTTCTTTAATAGAATCAGGTAAAGCATTATCAAGCTGAGAAATGCTATATTCACGCTGAGCTTTAACAAATAATGGATCCTTTTTCCATTTCGCTAACGTTCGCCTACTTCGATTCACTTTTTTAGCAATTTCTTCATCGGTTAAAGTATCTTCAAATAATAGTTTAACTGCTGTTCTACGATCACTATTTAAGTTGTTAAAAGCTTTATTTTGTGAATTTTTGTGTACCATCACATCATTCACCACCTCCTAAGTTTGGATAAATAAAAAAAGCATCCCTTCGAATGCTATGCTGTTTTTTATTTGTTTGATTTATAAATGCTTACAATTAAAATTATTATTAATATTAATCATCAATTACCTCGTTTTTTTTCTTATTTATCTATCAATAATATCCTTTACTTTGCTAACAATCTTAATTCATCAACAAATAGCCCATTCAACTTATACATTTTTAGATTTTTTAAGTCTAATATATTGTTATAGTAACTATTTTTTTGATTACTATTAGCCCTTATTTTCAACGTTATGTCTATGTTCAAAGTAAAAATTATAATTTTCTATATCATAGCTTGTTTCAGCATAATAATTTTTTTTATCTCTTTTAACACTAATTTTTGCTTTTTGAATAACAAACATTACCGTGTTTTTATGAATATCTATTTCATCTTCATGATAATCAATATCTTTTCCTGCATACTTCTCTATAATATTTATCACTATAGGTTCGGAGTAATAAATTGTTTGCTTTTTGCCAAAAGCTGGTAAATATAATGCTTGTTCCGGACCATCACCTGAATTCACATTATGACGAAAGGACTGAGAGATTAGAGAATCTTTCTCCGAATATGCCTCGGTCTGACCTAATTTGTACTTATCGGGTTTAAAAACAAAAAATTCTAATGAGGAATTTTCTATTTTTATTTTTTCTAATTTATCTAAAAAATTAGTAATCTCATATTTTACTCTAAATCTTTTAGCATCTACCTTTTCAACTGAAACTTGAAATAGTATGTCACTTGACTCTAATTTCATAATTTGAGGCAGCAAAGCCACAAATGTCGCAGCTACTGTGCCTATTGCACTAAACCAACTTGCAGTATTTTTATATTTTAAAATATGCAAAATGCTAACTGCATTATTTTGAACAGCGTACATGATGCAAGCACTCATAACAATCAAAAAGACTATAAAAATTTTTTTATGTTTAATTACGTAATTTCTTAGTTTTCCATAGCTAAATTTAAATATAAATAACCATACTAAAGTAAACACAACTAACCAACTTAAAAAATCTGCCATTTTATTCACCTCATAAAAAATAATACAAAAAGCCAGCTATTAAAGCTAGTTATTTTGAGATGAATATAATAAAAGTACTCTGCAAAGTACTTTCGATTTTTCAAGTTGATAATTTTTTGAATTCTTTCATGTCATCTTTTATTTTTTTCTTTGTATGATGATTCACTTTTCCCGAATATATTTTTCTTTTGTCTTTTCTATATTGTAATACGCCTTCGCTAAAATCGTAGTCAACAAAAATATCTGTACCTTTCACCGTTTTACAACTAACATATATTTTATCAACATATATAGTACGAGGATAATTTCTTTCGCTAGGTAACGTCATAAGTTCATAATTATAATCTGGTAAATCTACAGGCTCAACATATGTTCCAGGTAAAATACTAGTTCTAGTAATAAGTTTACTAAAATTAGGCTTTTGTTCATCCTCAGTACTTTCTTTAAATTTGAATTCAGGAATTAATTTAAAATCTATTACTGGTAAATTACCTTCTATGCTTTTAAATGAAAAATGTATATGCGCTTTTTTAAGTTCATCAAGCGAAATTGTACCTTCATCACGATCATAATATAGCTTATAATCATCAAAGACAAAATATGGAAGAAAAGAATCAATTTCATTTTGCTTATTCTTTCTTTCATTTTTAAATGAAAAGTACATCGACACAATTACCGCAGCCACTGTACCAATTGCTGATGCCCAATCCGCTGATTGCGGTTGTTTAAAGACTTCGTATAAAAACTGTTGTAAAATAGTCATTTTATTCACCTCATAAAAATAATACAAAAAACTAGCCGTTAAAGCTAGTTTCTTTGAGATGAATATAATAAAAAACATGTAAATCAATAGGTTAAGTCCTTTAAATAATATACCTTGACTGCCGTATTAAATTACACGTTTAGAGCAACGATAGGATTCGAACCTATCGCCACTTTTGTATATACACATTCAAGAATTATTTTTTATTCTTGATGCTACCAATATAACACCTATTCAATCCGACCTTTCTCCGATTCTGACCCGATATTGACCCGATTTTTAAATACCTTAAGTTCTGGAATTTTTACATTATAAATTGTTTTCCATGTATCAATTGTGTCTGCAAACTGACACAAAGCATATCTTTTCAAGTCACCGTACCTGGAATCACTGTACTGCACCTTAGCTGCTACTTGCCAATCACTAAGTTCATCTATATATAATGATTTTAGGATTGTCCTAAATGGTTGTTTTGAACTATCAGCGCATTGTTCAATGGCATGATAGACTGCTTGGCATTTATCTTGTGCTTCAAAAATAGTCGCCATTTTATTCTCAGCTGAGTTGCCACCATGACTCATAATACCAGTAGGATCAAGCTGTGGACTGCTAAGGTCAGTACGATGATAACCAGCTCTTATTAGGTAATGTTCAAAATTAAATTTGAAAAAGTCACGTACCTTTTGAGCGGTTCTTTTCTGATCAATATCAATAGGTAAATCGATGTTTTCTTCCACAGCTCTTTCCTTTCTATTCTTTGGTATAAATTTTGTTTTTACAAAAATACTTATCTCCGGATTTTAGCTTTTTAAAGCGGACAATTTTGCGAAACTTTCTTAAATAATATCCTTTTTTATCTAAATAAAGCCTTGCGCTATCAACAAATTTAAGTGTTTGATGAGTGATAACACGGTATTTGCTAAAGTTTTTACTATATATTTTTTGTCCGGTTTTTCGATTAATCGCCACATATTTAAAATATGGTTTAACTTCTAATCCTAAACGATTAACAGCCGATCTAATTTTATTTTGGCTAAAATTTAATTCAGTTGCTATTTCACTAATTGAATAACCATCATTAATTAAGGTAGTGATTTTAGCGTCAATAATTTCTTCTTCATTGTTATAAAGCGATTTTTGAATAGATTTTAAAGTTAAATTATTTTCTGGTACCAATGCTAATGTTCCATATTCATTTTCTAAATTATGAATTAAATTATACGGGATAGCCATATCCCACCAAGCCTCCTTCCACAATCATACGAGCATCTTTTGTACTACGAGCAATTCCATGTATTACATTATGTGATAATAGAAAATTATGAAATCTAATCTGATCATTTCTAGGTTTACCAATTTTAGATTTTACTTCTATATAAAATACTTGATTGTCCACCCATCTGAAACCATATAAATCTGGATGTCCTTTAGGTAGTCCAGTATCGAACCACCTACCATTTTGCATCAGCACTTTGCCAACATTAGTTCTAAAGACAGTACAATGATGCATTGATAATTCACGCATAATCTGTTTTTGAATTTCATGCTCAGACATAGTCAATCAGCTCCGAATTTTGATAAATATTACCAACGATTTTCGGATATTTGTGATAGAATCCATTTTTATCAAAGCCATCAAACAAATATTTGCTGAGAGATTTTTCAGATGGTAAAGCTATAAATCCACCAAACAAGCTAGAATATTTAACTTCTAAAAATTCATCCACCCAACGATCAACATTAGACATAATAATTCGATAATGCGTTGGCAAACATAGAATATCGCCTTCATATATTTCTTTACCTATAGCATCTTTTAAGCCGGTAGATTGCATAATAACTGGGTCGTCTGTATATGTTTGCCCTGAACGTAAATCTAGAACTTCAACATCGCTCATAGTTTTAGATTCTTTGTTCCATTTTCTAAATTTTAAATTATCATTCATATTTACCACCCTAAACTTGTCCACCACATATATTTCTCAAGAATAATTGATCCAATGATTAAAATGAAACCCACCGCTATCAATGCTAGTGCTATGCCAAATAGTAATTTTCTATCAGATTTTAAATCTAAAAGTATGTAGCCAATAACGCCGAATAAGAGACCTAAGGCTTCACATAGAAAATATATCCCTTTCATTAATTGCTCCTTTCATTCGGCAACTTTTGAAAAAACTCGTTGGCTTTTAGTTGATATTCAGGTGGCACATGACCAACATAGATTACCTTGCCATCCTTATTCCTTCGATATAATGTTCTTGCCATAGTAATACTCCCTAATTTTTCCTTCAATAATTTCCATAATATTTTCCTCAAAAGTTACACTCCGGTTACAGTTACTGTAACCTATTCTTTTCTTACTCATTCAAGGGTTTTGCTTATCAAAGTTTACTGGTTACAGTAAATTTCATAAAAACTTTTTTTAAAGCTAGGAAGCTATATATTATATAAATAAAAAGTTTTATTAATATTTACTGTTTTACTGTAACCAATACCCCTGTTACTTACTTACACAAGCGATTTCGCGGTTACAGTTAGTGTAACTTTACTGTAACTTACTGTAACTTTTGAAATCCTCTTACAGCTTTTTTATTAATTTTAACTACAGCACTTGTGTTGTAACCCATGTGTTCCATGTAATAACGAATATCACGTGTCTGCTTATTATTCCGTGACAAAGCGTTAGGGTCTTGAAACAAAGCAACTGATAATTCCCGGTTAGGAATAAACTTCTGCCCTTTAAATTTATTCTCTAAAACATCCATTAAATTATCTTCAAGACCTGACGTATAGCGAAATTCTTCTCTATTTTGCTTAAGTAAAGCTTCTTGTTTTGGTGTAAATCTAAATGGATCTTTAGCATTCTTATATAGCCAAACTACTTCGCCCCACAACTGCTGCACCACATCTTCAGTTAAATCGGTCACAGGATTTTTAGTTTGCTTGTCCGGATCAGCGTAAATTGATAAAAATCTCCGATCGCCTGAACGGTCACGTAAGTGCCTAACTTCATTAGTTGTTCTAGCGATGACGAATTTCTTTTTAAAATGCAATGGCTTATGACCATAAGGCTTACGGTATTCGAAGTCTTGCATGGTAATAAATTTTTTAATTTCTTCAAAACTGGCCTCGTTGCTAGCAGTCATTTCATCATCATTAACTATCAGAGCGTTTTTCATCACTTCGAAATCGTCTTTCTTAGTGAAAGTATTAAACTGGTCTGTATATAGTCCCATTGGTGCAATGTTTTTAAGGATTGAAGTTTTACCGACTCCTTGGCCACCGACTAAATCTAAAACGTAATCAAATTTAGTTTCAGGATTATAAGCCTTAGCCACGGCTCCCATTAACCATGTCCGAGTAATTAATGTTGTGGTCGCATTCTTCTTGGCTCCAAGATATTCGGGAAAGAAATTATCAATCCTGCGTTTCTTGTCCCAATGTTTATAAGCATTATCCATATAGTCAATTACCGGATTATAGGAATTCATATATGCGACATTGTCTATTGCCTGCTCAATAATCACATTTTTAAAAGTTGCATGCTCATAATCTGAACGAGCTTCAATGTATAATTCAACTGAATTAGTAATCTGATCTGTATATTGACCCTTGCTAATTATGACAGTGCCAATGTTCTTTATTTCTAATTTACGATTATCTACGACATCTATTTCTTGGGTAAATTCATTTAATCGAAATAAATTCTTGAGGTTGGGATCATGCAATAAAATCAGAACTACGTTTTTAACGCTGGTGGTTTTAACGGCACCATTGTTTTGACGTTCAAGCTCAATCGTGGCTTTACGTAACTTATCAGCGTTTTTCTCATTGATTTTAATAACGTCACTCATTCAATCCCCCTTCTTTTAATCTCTTTTTCAATTACAGAATTTACTGTTCTTTCGACTTCGTTCAGCGGAAGACTGTCTGTTGTATTAGTATTTGCAATTAATGCTAATTTAGCTGCTGCAGCTGGATCAACTCCGCGATATAGTAAGCCACCGACAAAACTGGTAAGAGTATCATTGCGCCTGCCGGTATCGCCTAAGCCGTTCACAATTAATTCAAATAGCTTTGAGGTCTGCGTTTTACTGGCAATTTTATAGTCTAAAATCGTCTTTTTCTCAGGCTTAGCTTTACTTTGAATTAATTCCAGTAAACCAGCGGGAGCTGGTCTGATGGGCTTATGATTAAGCCACCGATAGGACTTGCCATCAATTTTACTCGGAGCGACTACCACATAATTATTTTCGTGAGCTTTCAAATCAACACCTGGTAAGAAACCGATGCATTGCGTCACATTCTCTTTTGCAGGTTTTTGAAAAAAGAAATGATAACCATCATGAGCAGTCTTTTCTCGCAATGTATCTTTAAACCATTCGTTATGATCTAAATTAAGGATGGATTGTAAGCCATCAACATCACCGTGACGGTCAACATCAATCACGAAAAACTTGTCAGTTTTAAGTGCAATGTTAGCCAATGGATAGCGTTGCCAAATCTGTTTAATCTCATCACTTGACAATGGTGGTTTATCGGCAAATTTAATCAGCGGTCGTTTATTTGAGCCAATTGGAATGACAGAAAATCCGTGTGTTGCATAGCTAATTGCATAATTGACTAGATTTTCTAGTGGCATAATTTAACCTATTAATTTTTTTAGAATGGTAAGTCATCATCGTTAATATCAACAGTATCGCCTGTTCCATTAAATGGATCTTTGGCATCGGCTACTTTTGGTTGTTCCTGCTTTTCGAATGTATAATTTCTAAACGGATATTGCGGATTTTTCTTATTAGGAGTAGTTTTAATGGTTACTTTTAAGACCTTGCCACATGCTGGCTGTAATGCTTCGGCAATTGCATCATAAGCCTCGGTTTCATTTTCAAAAGCAAAGCACTTGTCGGGCACTGGATTGTTAAGTGTTTCTCCAATAATTTGAATTTCAGAAATGCTTCTAGCAATAACTGAATTCGGCATTGGATCACCATTAGCTTTTGTTTGCGCAAGTGATGGGAAGATAGACTCCTGTCTACCTTCATATTCACCCTGGATAACGCTAAAAGTTAACATCAGGAAATCTCGATCGCCTTTAGCATTGTGAGTCACATTGTCAAAACTCATAAGATAGGTATCATCTGGAATCGGCTCATATGGGTTGTATTCCTTACCTTCTTTGGGGTTAAAACCTTTTTGTTTCAATTCGTTCATTGCATCAAGTAAACTCATTATTTAGTCTCCTTTTTAAAAATTCCGTTACAAGTTTCTAATAATTTTAAAATACGATGGTCTGTTATATTTTTCGGATTATATTGTGTTCTCAAACTTTTTACTTCCCTGAAATATGAAGCATTAACGCCATCTCCAACTTTTTTAGTTCTAATTTCCACATCGCAATTGCCGTTCACCACATTAAAGTATTTAGTCTTAAGCGAAGGGTGGTAAGTAGTCGCACCAGTATTTTCGTCTGTGATTGAAATTTCCCGACTGATGTAGATAATATTCATCGGCAAAGCTTTCAGTTCCATTACTAGCTGTTGCAATGCCGCGTTAAATAATGCATAACCTTTACCGTATGGGATATCACCTAATGACTTAACATTGTTATCCCAGCAGATTGCCTGCTCAAGCATAACGATAATGTCATCTATTACATCTACTACAATCGTTTTGAATTGCTCCTCAGGTTTTCTTTGCTCATTTTCAGTCTGTAAAGCTAAAATAATATCGTCAAGTTGTTGGGTAACTAGCTGCGTTGGCTTGCCATTTTTGTCTCTTAAATTCCTAATTTGAAACGCTGGTGCGGTTCCCTGATCGCTGTTGCCGTCAGTGTTAAGTACAATCGGATTTGGGAAAAAGCTTGCAAAATAGCTTTTGCCACTCATTGGTGCTCCCCAGATGAAAAAGTTGTGTGGCTGTGCCTTTGGTTCTAATTTTTTTGGTTTAGGTAAAACTATCATTTCTTAATCATTCCTCTCATTTTAAGTTGGTAATAAATCCATCCTGGCTTATAGCCATGCAATTTTGCATAAGCATTAAATTCGGCTGGAGATTTTAATTCACTAACTTTCATGTTTGCGACTTTTTTAAGTAAATCGCTTTTTACTATTTCCGCTATTAATTTTTTACGATTTTTTGCTTCAACTAAATCAACATCTTTAACCTGTTTTGCCTCGTGAACTTTGATTGGCTTTCCGCAGAGTGGACACTTGCCATTTTTAACCTCACTGGTTTTCACAACTGCAAAGCAGTAATCACAAGTAATTATTGCCATTCCTGGATTGGTATTTATTTTGGAAACAGATTTCGTACCACTGACCACTGCCTGCTTCCAGTCACGATCATCATCCGGATAGCCAAACTTTCGCACATTATTAGCGTGATCAATAATTATTGCTGTCTTTCCCGGTCTAGGATTTAAGCAGCGCATTGAAAACTGCAAATACAATGCTAGTGACATAGTGGGTCTAGCCATGATTACGCAATCAACATTGGGTAAATCGACCCCTTCAGTAAATAAATTGACGTTAACCAATATCTTTAGTTTCTGATTTTTAAAATCACTTACAATTTTGTCCCTTTCGACCGTTGGTGTTTTACCGTCAACTTCTTTAGCTTCAATTCCTGCATCGTTAAATTCTTGAGCCACCCTCTTTGCTGATTCAATGGAATAGGTATAAACCACTGCTTGCATCCCTTTGGCAATCCGCTGATATTGCTTAACCACATGGCCAAAGATTTTAGTGTTCATTGCCTCATCCATTGATTTATTAGTGTAGTCACCTGTTGAACTGCGTTTTAGTAATTTACTATTAAAATCGTTTGGTGGTTGGAAATACCTGAATGGTGCTAAAAAGCCCTCATTAGTTATTTCTTTAATTGATTTACCAACAATAATATCGTCTGCTATCTGATCTAGTTGCTTCTGACCTGTTCGTCTAGGAGTAGCTGTGAAGAACAATACATAAGCATTTTTGAATTTGTTTAGTATTTTCTGGTAGCTCTTTGCCAGAGCATGATGTCCTTCATCAATCAGAATCAATTGTGGTTCAGGTAACTTATTTACCCGTTTGCATAGTGTCTGCACTAATCCCATTGTTGCTAAGTTAGGCTTAACATCTTGTGCTTTGAAGGTAGTTTTAGCTTGGTCAAGTACTTCTTTACGATGAATAATAAACATCACGCGATTGTTTTTATCAGTTGTTCTCCTGGCAATTTCTGTCATTACCACTGTCTTACCCGTCCTCGGTGGTGACTGCACAATAATGTGATGGTGACCATTCTGCATTGATTTAGTTATGTGTTGAATTAAATCGTTTTGATATGATCTTAATTCGTACATTTTTATTATTTACTATGTTTAATCTCCTGACTTTGTGCTTCGTCATAAACCATCTTTTTCGCTTCCTCAAACATGGATCTAATCACTGATTGAAACTGTTCGCTAGGTGATCCTTCATGTGCGCATATTGGACTAGGATAATTTATATCAAGGTAATTAATTGCACCTTTATAGGTGTCTTGCTTTAAAGCCTCGTTCTTTAAACGGATAGTCCATAATTCAATCGCTTTAAAAGTTTCTTCCTGCCAATCTAAAAATTCTTTATTTAACATAAAAACCTCCTAACTAATTGTTGTTTTTCTATTAGGTTCTAAATGTGCACCCGGTACTTCTTGACCATTTTTCATATCTTGATAAAGTTTTCTCTTATCTATTGATGAAACTTCTTTGGTTACGATATAAACTTTGGGTAATTTACGCTCATCAGAAATGATGGTCTTTTGCTTATAATTACGTGGCTTGAGGATGTAATGTTCAGTATGTAGTTCTTTAATACCCGCATCATCAATTACTTCGGTCATATAATTTTGCAAATTATTTTTCTGATTTTCGTAATGATGTTTCTGCTCTGTAAGCTGTTTGATTTTGTTTGTCAAAAATTCGATGTTTGCGCTGTCTCGTTCAATTAATCCAGCTAATCCATCCAGTTTGTCATCTCTGGTTAATTTCAAAGAATCAAGTGTATCTTTTAATGTTTCTGAATCAATATCATCTTTATCAGCAACTTCTTTGATTGCACTGTTTATTTTAAAAAGCTTCATTTTATTAAATCTCCTATTCTTTGACAGCCGTATGCTCCTTCAATTAGTGGCAAAAAGCTATCTCCCTCATCAACTTCACAACTATTGCTTAGAAAATCATAAGGATCATAATCAAGTTCTTCACACAATTTATCTAGAGAATCGTGGTTAACTTTTAAGCGATGTGCTAAAAATTTTCCTTCATTCTTATAGACATTTCCTCCAGTTGCTAATCTCGAGATTATTGAGTTCTCTGAATCACCAATTAATGTTGCATCTGGATCTTCTTTAGCAATTTCAGTTAATTCTTCTTGAACATTAATGTCATGGATAGCTTGCTTTAGTTCATTACCATCTTTTACTTCCATATGTTATAATCTCCTTAGTGTTATTAATTCTAAGTCCGATTGCCGTCGGGCTTTTTTTCTGCTAAAAATCCGATTTCTTTTGTTTCTTTAAACTCTTCGGTTACATCATCTCCTTCGTTAATTAGCTTGTTGATTTTTTCTGGGCTACCCGTAATAGTTAATTTCATTATTGTTTATCCCTACTTCAAATTGTCCCTGGCAGAAAGGGCGGTAAACTTAGGATGTAGATCATTAATCCCACTCCAGCAATTGCTAGAAGCAATGATACGATTAATAATTTTTTGCTTTTCGGATAATCGCCGAAACCTGCGCATAATATGTGCTGCCATTGTAGTAATATCCTTTCTATCATTTTTTTACCTTTCAAAAACATCTTGTTTACCTCTACCGTTAGTATTTGTTCAGTTCCTCTTAACTCTTATTGATATAATTAATTTATTAAGATAAGAATCGAGGTGAAAAAATGAAACTTGACAGAGATTGTGTAAAAGATGTTCTTTTATTCCTTGAACAAAATCTCCAAAATGGTAAACCTTTGCATCTAAATACAATTGCTACATCAGATAAGCTTAAGAAATACGACAGAGATACAATTTCAAATGCGTTATCTTTACTATTAGATGCAGGCTACATAAAGGGAAAACCAGCTCAAAGCTTAGGATTTGGTATGTTAGACTTTAGAGTTGATGCTGTGACTTTGTCAGGATATGATTATTTAGAAAACATAAGATAGTTTTTAATGATATTGTTCTTATTGAGCAATATCATTTTTTTGACCATTTAAAATTTCATGAATGCGTTCAATATCTAATTCTTCAGGCTTTTTGAGCTTAAATTTTGTTCCATTGATCCAAACATACAGTTCTGGTGACAAGTCACATTCCCTAGCAATTCCTGTTAAAATTCTGGAATATTCTCTATCAATCAAAGTTGCCCTTTTTAGATCATCTGCCTTCAATGACATAGTGGCTAAAGGTACTTTGTTATCTTTTTTATCATGAGAATAAAAGATGATGCCGTATTCTTGTGAAATATCAGAATTTAAGTTCAGTGCTCTTAACTTATTTTTTGGAGGCTTTTCAGATTTATCTAAAATTCCTAATTTAAATTCAACTCCATCTATCAATACATAAACATCTTTTGAAGTCTGATCCTTTGGCATTTGCGCAAGGATTAATTTTTTTAGAGTCAAATTTGGATGTATTTCACTATCAAGGTTATTTCCTAAATCAGCTCCTGCGATCAGTGGAATTCTTTTTCCAAATTGATCAAAGTAAAAATAAACATAGTTAACTTCTTTTCTTTGTATTTCCATAATTTCTACCTCATACACACTCTGTGTTCATTCATTACTTGGTTTAATTCTTTTTTTGAATAACGCTTAACTCCTTCTATTAGGCTAAATGGGATTTTTCCTGCTTTTTCCCACCTATAAAAAGTTGCTTTAGAAACATTAAGATATTTTCTGGCATTAGTTTGATTCATCCAACCCGTGTCTTGACTTTCAGTTAAACCATATTTTTTAAAAATTGATTCAACTGCATCAAGGAGTTGATCATCGGGAATATTAATCGGAACTTTTACTTCCATCTTCATTCACCTCCTTTCTAAGTTGATCTAAGCTAATATCTAAGGCATCTGCTATTTTGCAAGCATTTTTAAATGACATTTCAGAGCCATTTTTATAGTTCGCAATGGTACTCCATGGTAATCCTGTTAGCTTAGATAATTTATAAATGCTAATCTTTTTAATTTTCATGATTTCTTGGATTTTACCCCACATATAGTGTTTCATCTCCTTTACACTAACTATATATAGTGATATAGTATAGATAATTCCAAAAATGAAATGCGTTATGCGTTTCTTTGCAAAAGGAGATGGTCCAACATGACGCAATTTTTGGATTTAAGTGTATTTCAGTCATTTGAAAACATGAATTAGTAAAAATATTGTTAGGCAAAAGGACGTTCAAGAGACCGGTTATCACTTGGCTAATGGAGTCTTCTTTACAAGTAACTAATGATGGCGAAATAGGGAAAAACCTTGCTACTAATTGAGCCTTGAAGTTTAAGAATTGCCTTAGCTCGGTTAATTTTTAAACTGCTTGATTTAATTAGTAGAAAACCCTTGGAATTTTTTATCTAGCCACCCATGGGTAGATTGATGCCGAGGCACTGCTGGAACAATGACCAGTCAAACAAAGCGGGCTTAGCAACCTTGAAATTAATAAATATTGGAATCTTATCCCTGATTGCTAAAGGGGATATTTTTTTGCGAAATTTTAATCTTTTTAACTTAACTAAACCATCTTCTTCAAACATAATTAATAAGCAATCTGGATTTGTATCTCATGGTAATTCAATCCACTAGTCATCCTTTAGGATGGCTTTTTTTGTTTGTTAAAAAATTCCTCTAAGTCTTCTAGTTTTGCTAATATGCTATGCTCAATTTCTTAAATTTTCTCTTTCTAGTAACTGATATTTTCATTGCTTTTTATGAAAAAGATATACTGCATCATAATTAGCAGTAGTTCCATATTTAGGTCTTAAGTCAAAAGGCTTATATATACCTATTTCAATTTTTTCTAAAACCTTTCTTTTAATCAGCTCTTTCAGTAATTCGTCTGAGCTGATTTTTTTAGTTTAAGCACACTATTCACCTCCTTTCTAAAATCACTTATACAATCTGGATAATAAAAACTAATCTCGATTAAAAGTTGATAGAATTTTCGGAAATGTTTGTATTAAAATAAGGTTAATTAACATGTGTTAAAGGAGATAATTACATGAAGATAGACGATTATAATTTAACCAATGACGCTAAATTCTTAATTAGTTCAATGTATAAAGAATATCTTTCTCGTCTAAAAGACAACTCACCCAAACGATCAGCTGTTTTATTTGGAAATTCAGAATCAATTCACCGATTAATGCCTGAATGGTCTAAAGAAGACACCGATTACACCGTCGAGGAACTAATTGACAAAGGTCTTTTAAAAGGACATCAAGTATTAGGTGGTTATTTGGATATAACTCTTACAACTGATGCGGTCGCAATGTTACAAATGTCTTTCAAAGATAAAATTGATATCGTTCTTGACTATGCAACTAAAATTAAAAATTTGATAATTCCTTAATTTGGTCACCCATTACATACCAATCAGTTGCAATTAAGTCTTCCAAATTCGGCATCCATCCTGCATAAGCTTTGTTGGGATCGCTTTTAGGAATAACGAAAATTCCCGTAGTTAAATTGGTGCAGATAAAAACTGCTGGTCGTGGTCCATCACTTTTTCTGGCAATACCTCGACCTAATTTTTGTGCCTTAAGTGCTGCGTCTCTAATATTCATTAGCTAATTATTTCTCCCATCCCTAAAACTTTATATACTTTTTTCCTAACAGAGATATCACGCGGTGTAGTTCCACCATGAATTGCATAGCTAAGAGTTGGTCTATTAACATTTAATAGATCTGCCAAACTTGAAACTGTGTACCCTTGCCGTATCATTTCAATTTTGATAGCACTAAAAATTTTTGACTTTGCTTCTGCTAATGCCTGTTCTGCTGGCAACATAACTCACTCCCTTCTTTCTAAAACAAAAATGTAAATAATTTTGTCAATAAATTATTAAATTTGGTTGACATGTATTAGGAAATATCCTAATATAAAAGCATAATAAATAAAGCAATTGAACTGGCTATCCCCACTAATTCAATACTTTTTTGTTTATCCAAAAGTTTAAATAATTCAATTGACAATTACATATTACTAATATTTCCTAATTTTGTCAACTAAAATACGGAAATTTTCTAATTTAATTTGTCAAGGACTGGAGTTACCTTGATATGAATACATTTGAAATTGTTAAAAAATTATGCGCACAAAAGCATTTAACACTTGCGCAAGTTAATGATAAAGCCGGTTTAGGAAAGAACTCTATATACAGTTGGAAAACTAGTAAGCCGGGAATGGAAAATTTAAAAAAAGTTGCTAATGTATTGCATACCTCAACAGACTACTTATTAGGTAATACTGATAATCCATTACCATCATCTAAAAAAGGACATGCAGCTATTGATATAGAAAACGATGAATTGTTATCTTATCGTGGTCGCCCTATTCCAGATGATTATCTAGATATTATTAAAAAATTAATGGACTCCGATATTGAAAGGGGAAAAAGGCGTGAATGATTTAATTCAATATCTTTTTAACTTTGCTTTTGATCATAACATTGGTGTTCTTTTACTTAGCACTAGCAAAGAATATAATTCACTTGCAGACAAAACAAAAAAAACAATTATTATCAATACAAATTGGAAAAATCAAAATGAGATTCCATTTATTATTGGACATGAAATAGGTCATTTGATGGATGGCGAACCTTGTTTGTCATATTTTTGTGGTACATCCCTAAGTTCCAAGGAACGCACGGCAGATCTTTTTTCACTCAATATAATTTTTGAGTATGCAACTCTTCAGTATGATAGTTTTGAGGAGCCGATACAATTTATTCAGCAATATGGAATACCCAATCGAATGCTAGATGATGCATGTCGTCTATTTAAAAAGAATGATGATTTGGTCTTTTAAATAAAAAAGCTCCTATACTAAACTATACATAGCAATTAATAATTTTAGGTAACACTTAATTTGTTATTTTGAGTTTTTAATTTTCCTATAGTTCTAAACGATAAAAGACCAAGAAAAAATTTTGGTAAGGTTGTGCATGTAGAATACGATGTTCAGTAGCACTGAAAAGCATATACCAATTTATACTTTTAAGACATATATAAAAATGGTAAATTATAAATGTATTGTTAAAAGTATTATGGGAGAAGGCAAATGGAATTATTATGGATAATTGCACTAATAATATTTGTTGTCTACATGATTATTAGTGACAAAAAAGTTAAAAATAGTAAAGATTATAAAGAAGCATTAAGCCAAAATAAAAAGCCACCAAAAAAGCTTTTAGTTAAACGTTGGTGGTCGTGGGGATTAATACTAATTTTAATTTGTGGTTTCTTTGTATCAGCTTCAAACGATGCTGAGAGTCACAATGAAGCATACAAGGCCACCTCACATCGCTCTAAAAAGAGGTCAAGCGTAAAGAAAAAGAAAAAAGTTTCTGTTTCTACAAAGACTTCCAAACCAAAGCCGATAAAAAATACAGCTAAAGCAGTTACTTTAGGAGCTGGTAAGTATAAGGTCGGTAGAGATATCAAGCCAGGCAGATACGTTATTAAAGCTGTCCAGGGTAGTGGTAATTTATCTAACAGCGATGCCACTATTAACGTTATTTTAGGAAATGATGTTGATAGTGATCAGGTAACTTCTTTTACTACCAACTTGGTAAAAAACGACAAAATCAATTTAGACGGGATAGAGTCTACAAGTTTCACGCCAACACCAGATAAATACACTTATAAAACGCAAGTTAGTGCTGGTATATGGTTAGTAGGTAGAGATATTAAACCTGGGAGATACGTCATACGGCCAATAAAAGGCAGTGGTAACTTGATATCAGATGGGTCTGATGATAATTTGAACGAAATATTAGGACCTGATGCAGATAATGGGCAAGTAAGTAAAGTAACAGCTGATTTAACTGCTGGAGAAGTTATATTGTCTAATCTAGAATTAATTGGCTTAACAAAAAAATAGAATTAAATTGTTTAGAAAACAAAAAACTTCCAAGAAATCACTGTTCGAGCTTAGATTTCTTGGAAGTATCACAAAGACAAAAGAGCAATGCCCTTTTGTATACTTAATTATAACATATTAGAAAGGATAAAAAATGCCTAAAAGAGATCCACATATAAAAGAATATAAAAATAAGCGTGGTGAGCGTTTGTTTAAGTTCCATTTATACTTAGGTTTAGATGCTAATGGCAAACGGGTTAACATTACCCGCCAAGGTTTTCCAAGTTATAATGAAGCTAAAACCACTTACGACCAATTAAGAGCAAACGGTACTCAAGGTTACCAAAAGCCTAAGCAAATAAAAACAGATGAAATGTACTCTTTATGGTTTGAAAACTATAAAGGTCAAGTTAAAGAGTCAACAGCAAATAAAACTTGGCAATTGTATAAAAACCACATTAAGCCTATATTTGGAAATCGTTTTATGGATAAAATACAGGTTAAGGCAGTACAAAAATTTGCCAATCAAAAAGCAAAAGAAATTGTTAAATATAAAGATGTTGTTAGATTATTGAGTACACTTTTTGAGCATGCTATTAGATTAGGTTATGTTGAACAAAATCCAATTAGAAAAATTATAATGCCGAATAAAACATCACGTCCCCGTCGAGATATAGAACATAATGTTTATTCTAAACAAGAACTCGAAAAATTTTTAGCTGCCGCAAAAAAATATGATATAACTGCGTACACTTATTTTAAATTATTATCTTCAACAGGAATAAGACGTTCTGAAGCACTCGCATTGACCTGGAAAGATATTGACTTAACTAAAAATACTTTATCTGTAAATAGAACTCTAGCTTATGGGTTAAATAGTAAAACAATCATGCAACCACCTAAAAGTAAGATGTCCAAGCGGACCTTGCCTATATCAGCCAATTTACATGAAACGCTAATAAACTACAAAAAATCTCAAAAAGTTATTTATAAATACCTTTTTCACGGAGCTAATGGAAAATGGTGTACATTAACAAAACCTGCTCAATGGCTAAATGCAATTTACAAAAAGAATCCTAATTTAAGACGAATTACTATCCATGGTTTCAGACATACATTTGCAACTTTGCTAATAAGTGAAACAAACATAAAACCAAAAACAGTTCAAATGTTAATGGGACATGAAGATATTAAGATGACTTTAGACATTTATACTCATCTAAATGATCAAAATAAAATTGATGCCACTAATTCAATTAGAGAGTTAAATATTTAGCTTTTTTATTTTTATGCCGTGCGAATGCCGTGCGAAAGCATAATAAAAGCTTGTAACAGTTGATATTACAAGCTTTTTATTACTATTAGCGGAGTGTGAGAGATTTGAACTCTCGATACAGGATTAACCCATATACATGATTTCCAATCATGCTCCTTAAGCCACTCGGACAACACTCCAAAATTGAACTCCGGCTGTCAGACTCGAACTGACGACATCTTGATTAACAGTCAAGCGCTCTACCAACTGAGCTAAGCCGGAATACTAAAAAGC
>NZ_JACFRL010000017.1:0-3334 GCF_016100925.1 Lactobacillus sp. W8093
AGCAAGTGGCAGTAATCAAGATGCAATCACAGGCAATACCAGCGCTCCAAGCACTACGGATAATGCAAAAGCTGATAAGCAAGAAGCGGGTTCTACACAATTTGACCCTGCTAAAGCTACTCGAGATGGCGCAATTTCAGGTACTTGGAATAGTATACCTACCACTTTTTCTGATGGAGTATTGTCTATTGGAGAACAAGGAAATAATTACTCGTTTGGTAACATAAACTCCGACTACCAGGGACTTTCATTTAGTGACAATAAGAAAAACTTAAAAATTGATGATTTATCTACTATTACAGAAATTGATTTTAATGCCCCTATCAAAATTTCAGGTGGGGTAATAAATTTTTTTGGTGGTTTAACTAACTTAACTACAATTAAGGGACTGCCTAATTTAGATACTGAGAATGTAACTAGCATGTATGGCTGGTTTGATGGTTGCAAGTCTTTAACCAGTTTAGATTTATCCCATTTTGATACTTCTAATGTTACTAATATGTCTCGTATGTTTGATAAATGTTCATCACTAGCATCTATTACCTTCTCTAATAAATTTAAGACAGATCAAACAACTGACATGTCCTATATGTTCAATGGCTGCCAAAAACTACCAAATATTGATATGTCTACGTTTAAAATAGCAAGCGGAACAGACACGTCCTATATGTTTAAAGATTGCAAATCTTTTACTAAATTAGATTTATCTAGTTCTTCCTGTACTGGTGACGCAAGTCATATGTTTGAGGGTTGCGATAATCTTGAATATTTAAATTTAATTAACCTTACTACAATTGATGAAGTTGATCATGGAGAACACTTTACTAGAGGTACTTGCTACTCTATGCTTAAAGATCTTCCTAAACTAAAAGTAATAGTATTAGGCCGCTTTACCCATATAAAACAGTCCGAATTTAATACTGAAGGGACTTGGGTAAACATGGGTATTCCACAAGGGAGTTGGCCAGTTCCCCAAAAAGGTTCAATCCAACTAAGTTCTGCTGACCTTGCTCAGAAGTATGATAATAGTGTCTTTAACGAAGATCTTTACCAAGACACTTATATTAACTTTAGGAACCTCGGTAAAGGAATTACTGTTCAATACCGTGACGAAGATGGAAATAAGATTCCTGGTGTTGACGATGATATTCAGTTTGGTAATATTGATGACTTTCTCGTAAACAACGATCCCTATACTGCCTTTAAACCACAAGAAAAGTTTACTGATAGTTCAGGAAACGAGTATGATTTTGATAATTTAGCTAAGATGAATAATAGTACGGTTAACTATAACGCTGTGAAATTTACCCCTAATGACCAGACTATTACTTTCTTCTATACTAAAAAAGCTAATAATTCTGACCCTTCCAATGGTTCAGACTCTTCTAATGGTTCAGACTCTTCCAACGGCTCTGATACCTCTAATGGCTCAGACTCTTCCAACGGCTCTGATACCTCTAATGGCTCAGACTCTTCCAACGGCTCTGATACTTCTAACGGTTCAGACACCTCCAATGGCTCTGACCCTAGTGATTCTGGTCCTTCTGTTTCAAGTACTTGGGAAGGTGTGCCTGTTATCTTCTATACTGATTCTGGTAAATTAAAAATAGGTAATCCTAAAAATACTTATACCGTTAAAGGTGATAGTTTATCTACCAATATTGGCATCAAGAACAATATATCTTTTGTAGACACATCAAAAATCAAAGAAATAAATATAGTAGGAAACATAGAAATCGAAGGGTATGCTCAAAACCTATTTTCGGGTCTTCCTAGTTTACAAACCTTTAAGGGATTAGAAAACTTAAAAACAGATAAAGTAACACGGATGGACAATATGTTTGAAGGCTGTTCATCACTAACCTCACTATCACTTCCTAAAAGTTTTAATACAAGTAAAGTAACCAATATGGGAGGCATGTTTTGGAATTGTACTGCTCTAAAAACTTTAGATTTGTCATATTTTGATACTTCTCAAGTAACTAATATGTTAAATATGTTCAATAGCTGTACCAGTCTAAAAAGCTTAAACCTACAAAATTTCAATACCGATGAGATAGATGATTTTTTGGGATTAGGTTCTATGTTTGAGAATTGTACCAATCTTGAAGAACTAAATATCGAAAACTTTAATATGCCATCTGCTAAGTCCGCTACTTCAATGTTTGAAAATGACTCTAATCTACGAAAATTAGTTTTAGGACCTAAATGCAATATTTCAAATTCTAATCTCAATGTTCAAGGCACCTGGGTAAACATGGGCTTAGGAAAAGGTTCCCCTAAAAAAGGTACATGCAAGTGGTATTATCCAGAGGCATTCTTAGATGAATTTAATCCTTCGACTCAACATGATACCTATGTATGTTTTGCTGATCTTGGAGGGCCAATTACAGTTCACTATCAAAGTGACAATAAAGATATTGCTGATGCAGAACAGCAATATGGTGACATAGATACTAAACTTGTCAACGACGGCTCATTCACTGCTTTTAATCCCAAAGAAATTAAGGGATATAAATTTGACCACGCAGAATTCAATGGATCGGGAACGGATATAAATAGCTTTCTGTTCACAGGCAAGCCTCAAACTGTTAATCTTATATATAAGAAAACTGCTGGTGGTTCTGGCAGTGAAAGTTCAACTGGTAGTAGTTCTGGATCTACTTCTGACAGTGGAAGTTCTAGCAGCAGCTCCTCTACTTCCACACCTGGAAATGGCAGCACTAGCAGTAGCGCCTCAAACTCTAACTCCAGTAGTACTAGTTCTACGCCTTCTGGCAGCTCTGGTATTTCCAATGGCTCCAATAGTTCCAATGGTTCAGGATCAAACAATAGTAGTGGCAGCAATGTAATTAACAATAATACGCCTACCCCAATTCCGACCAATAATAAGTCAAAGAAGAAAACTACTAAGAAGTCACATAAAAAACACCGGATGGATAAGCAGAATAATTCAAAGACAGTTAAGCATCATCAAACTGCTAATAAAGTACTTAAAGAAAGGCATCAAGCTAAGCGTCAAACTAAATTGACAGCGACAAGCGGCAAGCTGAATAACACTGCTAATGACCCGCAAAAAGGCAGGCAAGATAACACCCTGCCGCAAACTGGTACTGAGAAGCGCAACAGCTTAGCCATGCTGGCCTTAGGCAGCTTAGCTTTGGCAACCGCCTTAGGCGCTGCTTGGCTTAACCGTAAGAAAGACTAAATAAATTCTGACAAAAAACGTTCTATATTATTAAATATAGGACGTTTTTCGGTCTAGCTTAGCTTAGTTTGACTTTTAATAAGCTCAGCCATATACTAAACTTATATTAATATGCAGTTTAGAAGA
>NZ_JACFRL010000018.1:0-2995 GCF_016100925.1 Lactobacillus sp. W8093
GATAGAATGTAGTGAGTCCATTTTGACCTCCATAGATGTTTTTGTGGTTATTAACATTCTATCAAACAGGTCCAAATGGACTTTTTATTTTCTATCAAGTGTTCAATTTAATTTTACAATCGGCGGATTTATCATAATATTAAAATCTCTTGCTTTCTCGGACAATTAATCAATAAACTGAAATCATCATCAATTATATTTAACTAAATATTAGATACTATAATATATAATAGTACGCGTGGTGCTAGTTAAATCGTTTTAGTTAATAAAAAAGTCCAATCTTGTTAGACTCGACTTGTAAATAGTAATAATAGAAAAGAGTCTGATCTGATTGAACTGCCTTAAGCTTAGGCATTTTAGCCACCATTTACAAGCTAGTTTTAAAGATTTAGTGATAATTTGTCGGCACTGGTATCGTTTGTATGCACCGGCTGAGTTTACTCATCGGCGAAATATTGATCAAATTAAAACTACGGACAGTCTGATTTGGGCTTTGCTTATCTGGCAAGCTAAGACAGGAATTGAATCACAAAGAAGATTCTGTGAATTTTTCAATTGTTTATCACACTCACGTTTTAATCGGCGTTCACGTCAGCTATTACAATTGATTTATCAGATACGGCAAGAAATGAATAAAAAGGTTGACCTGAATGGACAGTTCTTGATCATTGACAGCTTTCCGGTACCTGTTTGCCAACCAATTCGCAACTATCGTGCTAAAATTTTTCGCGGTTATGCCAACATTGGTTATAAGGCCACCAAGAAAATTTACTTCTATGGTTTCAAAGTTCATGCCATTGTTAGCGATGACGGTTACATTCTTGATTATGTCGTAACAAAAGCATCAGTTCATGATGCCAGGGAGACAGTTGAACTGCTGGAAAATACCCATCCATCTAATTACTATCTTCTTGGCGACGAAGGCTATTTAGGCAAAGAACTGCATCAACAGCTAAAACAAATGGGTTATGAACTTTGGACATCATATCGTAAAAATATGACAGAAGCTAAAAAGCACAATAATCATCAATTGATGGCTATTCGCAGAACAATTGAAAGCGGCTTTTCGCTTCTGACCTATTACAATGCCGAGAACAATCGAGCACGTAGTCTGATAGGCTTTCAAAGCCGGTTGGAAATTGCAATATTAGCTTATAATTTGGCTTATTGTCTAGAACGATTTAACTAGCACCACGCGTACGTTTATGGTTCAATCTATGTTGCCCCAACTCCTGTTACTATTGACGGTAGCCAATACTATAAAATTTCAGGCAAGGATCAATATATCAAAGTAACCAACATTGATGGTGTAACTAGAAAAATTACACATAATGCTTATATCTACCGGACTTCTACTCAAAGAACGCCATATGGTATGACTGCAAGCAGTAAGAGGTGGAAATTCTACAAGGGAAAAACTGTAACCACATACGGTGGCTCCTACAAATTTAAGAATGGTAAACGTTACTTTAGAGTAGGTGGTCCAAGAAAACAATATATTAAGTCTTACAATTTAGGACCAGTTATTAGTTCTAACATTAGTGCTGCTACTACAACAACTACTTCCAAGACAAATACAACTAACACTTCATCAAAAAATGTTGATGAGACTACCGTAACTGTTGATGTCGCAAAATATTATAGAAAGACCGCACCTATCTTGACCTTTACTAGTGATGGTAATCCAAAAATTGTTAAATCAGTTCCTAATGGTACTAAGTTTACCGTAGACCGTTTAGAAAGTGGTGACCGAGCTGATAAAGTGGCATATGCAGTTGGTTCATTTAATGGTGATCAAACTATTTACCATATCAAGGGTATAGATAATTGGATTTATTCAATTGATGTTAAGGCTGATAAGAAGTTACCTGTACATGATTATAATGCAGAGAACTTCTCTTACATCACCTTCCCTAAAGCTACCGATGTTTACAATGCCGATGGAACTATTCAAAACCATAATGGTCAAAAGATCATAAAGCAAATGGGACACTTAAAGGTAGACAAATTAATGTATATTTGGGTTCCGAGCGAAAATAAAGCTGAATTATTCTATCACTTAGTTGGAACCAGTTTCTATGCAACTACTACTCCAACAGCAAGACAAAGTAAAATCGATGTAGGACACGACGCTTATGTTAAAGCTGATGATGTTAAATTTGCCGGAGGAATTAAGTTAACACCATCTAACACTCCAGAAGAAGCACAAGCTGCTGCTTTAAAGAAGTAAAATACGTAAAAAATAGACTGTCGTTATGACAGTCTATTTTTCTTTACCTTAGTAAAATCATACTTTCTATATTTAAGTGCAACATTTTTATCCATAAAAATCGCACCGTTGATGACACTAGGATCAGTCCCATAGCTTAAGAAGAGACAATCATGGTTCTTAAATTGACCAGGTTGATAATCTAAGTTCACCAGATCCAAGAAGCCGCGCACTTTTAACGAATTACCTTGAGTATCAATTAGAACAATATTGCCAGAGTATTTTTTATTTTGTTTTTCAGAGTGACGATTCAATTTTAAATTTGGATCAACTTTTTGATAAGTGACATCGCCGTTAACCGTGTGCTCAGTAATCACGAGTTTTCTAGCCCTTTTAGAATAAGGATCGCCGCGATACCAGGTACCACGGTACTGGCTAGGTACAGTTGTAAGTTTAAAGCCCTTATATTTTTTATGAATATTAATGCGAGGAGCTTCACTAGATGATTTAGTCTCATGACGTACAATTTTTGAACTACTTGATGATTGTGAACTTAAATTTGATTTTGCTGTTTGCTTATTGCATCCCGTCAATAGCGCAGCGGCCATTACACTGATTAAAACAATCGCTTTTTTCATATTTATTCTCTTTTCTTAAATTTAATCTCAATTATAAAATATCTTTGAACAAAATAAAAACGCAAATTGCAATAATAACTTGAACACTTTTGTTTAGGCTGTTTGATAGATGCGATCTAATTCTCTTTCAAAGATTTCATCTGGTGTA
>NZ_JACFRL010000008.1:0-2492 GCF_016100925.1 Lactobacillus sp. W8093
CACGACTCCGATTAAATATCGGAATCGTGCGTTAGGTCTTGCTTAATAATAAAATGTCTAACTTTTTAGTTGCACTTCAAATCTAGAGGGTTAACTTCAATATTGCAGGCTTTTTTAGTGTCAAAATTTTTAAAAATGTGTTTTTAGCATAAATTCAAGATTTAAACATCTATGCTATAATTTAAGTAAACATTTAATTTCTAGAACTGCATTATCAGGACTAGATTAGCTACCTTTTTCCTGATATTGCTGCAAAAACTGGTCGTGTTTCTAATATTATTTGGTTTAATTCAACCATATTATTAAAATTTGATGATAAAACATCGGTTTTAGATGATTGTTAAATCGATGATGATTAGAACCTATCTTATACTCTTTCATGTAAGCTTCAGGTTTTAGATGATTGTTAAATCGATGATGATTAGAACTAAATACATCTCGTTTGATAGATACATCTAGTTTTAGATGATTGTTAAATCGATGATGATTAGAACTTAGATAAGTTGGATTTATACAGCAAATCAGTTTTAGATGATTGTTAAATCGATGATGATTAGAACTGAGAATTGGTGAAGCGTGTGCTATTCAAAGTTTTAGATGATTGTTAAATCGATGATGATTAGAACATTCAGACACAATTTTAGAATAAAAGGAGGGTTTTAGATGATTGTTAAATCGATGATGATTAGAACCCGTTGGGTTTTCAATACTGCCAAAGGTTGGTTTTAGATGATTGTTAAATCGATGATGATTAGAACTGTCATGCGCATTATCACCATTTTTGCCCTTGTTTTAGATGATTGTTAAATCGATGATGATTAGAACTTTATACAACGGTTTAACATCATCTTTCTTGTTTTAGATGATTGTTAAATCGATGATGATTAGAACCCTTTTGCGACTGAATTAGCTAATAATCAAGTTTTAGATGATTGTTAAATCGATGATGATTAGAACATTGATGAATTAGATAATACTAATAATAACGTTTTAGATGATTGTTAAATCGATGATGATTAGAACGAGAAACAGTCCTGAGTAATTACACAAAGGGTTTTAGATGATTGTTAAATCGATGATGATTAGAACGTATAGCAATGTTTAAACAGTATAATATAGGTTTTAGATGATTGTTAAATCGATGATGATTAGAACGCCTTTTGGCTCCTTAATCAACATATGTGAGTTTTAGATGATTGTTAAATCGATGATGATTAGAACCCTATAATTCCTAATTCAATTTTTGCTTTCGTTTTAGATGATTGTTAAATCGATGATGATTAGAACAACCAAGAAGTAAGTCCATGCCATTGGTCTGTTTTAGATGATTGTTAAATCGATGATGATTAGAACTTACGTAAATAATACTCACACCTTAATTTAGTTTTAGATGATTGTTAAATCGATGATGATTAGAACACTTATGATGAACATTCTGTTCTATTACATGTTTTAGATGATTGTTAAATCGATGATGATTAGAACCTAGCTAAGTCAGTAACCGAACCTTTACCTTGTTTTAGATGATTGTTAAATCGATGATGATTAGAACACTACTTTTTAAGAATTGCCAAGCCTTACCGTTTTAGATGATTGTTAAATCGATGATGATTAGAACTAGTTGTTAATGCAAAAGAGGCTACGCACTGTTTTAGATGATTGTTAAATCGATGATGATTAGAACCCAGAGTCGTTGCTATGAAAGGTCAAGCAAGTTTTAGATGATTGTTAAATCGATGATGATTAGAACCCTGAAATGAAGCATAAAAATCAGGATCAGGTTTTAGATGATTGTTAAATCGATGATGATTAGAACGAAAAATGACTGATGAATGGCAATTTTACCGTTTTAGATGATTGTTAAATCGATGATGATTAGAACAGATATAATAGACAATCTAATAAATGGTTTGTTTTAGATGATTGTTAAATCGATGATGATTAGAACGCTTGGTATGGTAGTATGACTTAATCTCTGGTTTTAGATGGTTGTTAAATCGATGATGATTAGAACCTACGTGTACATGTGTACCTGTTACATATCGTTTTAGATGGTTGTTAAATCGATGATGATTAGAACTTGCAAGCTAATATTGATAAGCTACCAATTGTTTTAGATGGTTGTTAAATCGATGATGATTAGAACATCATGTGCTACCAGTTGAACGCTTTCCAAGTTTTAGATGGTTGTTAAATCGATGATGATTAGAACGTAACATTTTGATATGAGTTATCGTCTTCGGTTTTAGATGGTTGTTAAATCGATGATGATTAGAACATCCTGAAGCATATTCAGATGAAGATATTAGTTTTAGATGGTTGTTAAATCGATGATGATTAGAACCGTGCCTTGATCTAAATTAATGATGGCGTCGTTTTAGATGGTTGTTAAATCGATGATGATTAGAACCTAACCAAAACAGATATCTGTACGTTACACGTTTTAGATGGTTGTTAAATCGATGATGATTAGAACTATATAAGGTTGATTA